>DATMKU010000378.1:0-2311 GCA_035570935.1 Allostellaceae bacterium | reverse complement strand
CGCCGGATCCATGAAGGCGCCGCCGCCGGTCGCCAGCACGTGAACCGGCTGGGCCAACAGCCGGGCAATGACCCGCCGCTCGCCTTCGCGGAAGACGCGCTCGCCGCGATTGGCAAAGATTTCCTCGATCGTCTCGCCGGCGGCGGTCTCGATCTCGCGATCCGAATCGAAAAACGGCAAGCCGAGGCGCAGCGCGAGGCGACGGCCGACTTTGCTCTTCCCGGCCCCCATCAGACCGACCACGACGATGGTGCGGCTCGGCGCGAACCGGTGGGTTTCCGCCACTTTTCGGTCCGACCGCATCGCCTCGGTCTGCACTTCGCCTCTCACTGCTCTTTCTCCCTGCCGACCGTCGGGGTACTAGCATATCGTCCAACCTTGTCGTCAATCCGCACGGGACAGATTGGACATGGACATCGGGGTCGTGCAAGTTGCGAGCCGCGGGGGCATGGGGAAGGTCACTGTCGCTTTCGTCATCGTGATCGCCCTGGTGCTGCTCGGCGGCATGGCCTTCCTCGCATTCTGGAACCCGCCGCCTCCCTCAGCGCCCGTCGAGAAGGTGATCCCCGATGCGCGTTTCCCCAAGTGACGGGCTAGCCGTCGAAGCTGCTCTTGCCGCCGGCCTCTGACGTCTCGAAATATCTCGAAACGTTTCTCGAGATGCTGGCGGCCGAGCGTGGCGCCGCCCCTTTGACCCTGGCGGCCTATCAGAACGATCTGTCCAATCTTGCAGGTTTCTTGGCTCCCGGCGGCGTCGCGCTCGAGGCGGCGGACCGCGAGAGGCTGCACGCCTATCTGGCGAGCCGCGACACGGCTCGGCTGTCGCCGCGGACGCTTGCCCGGCGCATTTCCGCGATGCGGCAGTTCTATAAATTTCTGCTGCTCGAAGGGATGCGGCAGGATGACCCGACGGCGGAGCTCGATACGCCAAGGCTCGGCCGGCCGCTGCCTAAAATATTATCGGAAACGGAAATCAAGTCTCTGATCGACGCGGCACAGAGCTGGCCTGGAGAGGAGGGGGTACGCCTCAGTTGCGTCCTTGAGCTGCTCTATGCGACCGGTCTGCGGGTATCCGAGCTGGTAACCCTGCCGCTGGCGGCCGCACGCCGCGACCCGCGCTTTCTAATTATTTCGGGTAAGGGCGGCAAAGAGCGGGTCGTGCCGCTGAGCGAGCCGGCGCGGGCTGCCCTCGGTCGGTACCTCGAGTGCCGCGAGGATTTCCTGCCCGACTCCCAGCAGTCCCGTTGGCTGTTCCCGTCGCGCGGCCGCGCCGGCCACCTGACACGGCAGCGCACCGGCCAGCTGTTGAAAGAGCTCGCGGTCAAGGCCAGTCTCGACCCGGACCGGCTGTCGCCGCACGTGCTGCGCCATGCCTTTGCCAGCCACCTGCTCGACCACGGCGCCGATCTGCGCAGCGTGCAGCAGATGCTCGGGCACGCCGATATCGCGACGACGCAGATCTACACGCATGTCGAAACCGAGCGGCTGCGCAAGTTGGTGGAGACCGCCCACCCGCTGGCCCGCCGCAGATGATCCGCCACTTTCTCGATTTCGAGCGGCCGATCGCCGAGCTCGAAGGCAAGATCGAGGAGCTGCGCCGGCTTTCGACGACCGGCGAGCTCAACATCGCCGACGAGGTCGGCCGCTTGCAGAGCAGCGCCGACCGGATGCTGCGCCAGACCTATTCGCGCCTGACGCCATGGCAGAAGGTTCAGGTCGCCCGGCACCCCGAACGGCCGCATTGCCTCGACTACATCGGCGGATTGGTCACCGATTTCGTGCCGCTCGCCGGCGACCGCGCCTTTGCGGAAGATGCGGCGATCGTCGGCGGCATCGGCCGCTTTCGCGGGCGCAGCATTCTCGTGCTCGGCACCGAAAAGGGCGCCGACACCGAGGGGCGGCTCAAACACAATTTCGGGATGGGACGGCCGGACGGGTACCGCAAGGCGCGGCGGCTGATGCGGCTGGCCGAGCGCTTCGGTCTGCCCGTGCTGACCCTTGTCGACACCGCCGGCGCCTATCCCGGGATCGACGCCGAGGCGCGCGGCCAAGCCGAGGCGATCGCCCGCGCGATCGAGACCTGTCTCGACATCAAGGTGCCGCTCGTCGCAGCGATCATCGGCGAAGGGGGGTCAGGCGGAGCGATTGCGCTCGCCGCCGGCAATACGGTGCTGATGCTGGAGCACGCGATCTATTCGGTCATTTCTCCGGAAGGCTGTGCCTCTATCCTGTGGCGCAGCGCCGAGCACGCGCCGGATGCTGCGGAAGCGCTGCGCCTCACCGCCGAGGATCTGCAGCGGCTGGGGATTGT
>DATMKU010000377.1:0-17212 GCA_035570935.1 Allostellaceae bacterium | reverse complement strand
AACATCAACGCGCCGAAATCCATCTCGGTCTCCCTCCTCCGGGTTCTTCTCCGTCGGGCGGAGCTTAACCGCGATCGGCCGTCGAGCGCCAGCACGAGCCGTCGTTCGCGCCGGCCCCGGAGCGCGCTGGGAAGCGTTTCTGACGTAGGCCGTTGCCGCTGGAGAGCCGCTGGTTCACTCTTCGGCTATTTCCGGAGAGAAGCGATGCCGGCGAACGGGGCCAGGAGGGTCGGCGTGATCGGGGCCGGCATGGTGGGGGTGTGCGTGGCGAGCTATTTGCAGCGCGATGGCCACAGCGTCTTTATCGTCGAGGCGGCCGAGCCGGGGCATGGTGCGTCGTTTGGCAATGCCGGTGCCTTCAATGCCTCCTCGGTGACGCCGATGTCGATGCCGGGCGTGATGTGGAACGTGCCGCGCTGGCTGTTCGACCCGATGGGGCCTTTGTCGTTGCGCTGGAGCTACCTGCCGACGATCGCCCCGTGGCTCGTCCGCTTCATCCGCGCCGGGACCGCCGACAAAGTCCATGCCCAGGCCCGCGCCCTGCGACCGCTGGTCGGCGCCACGCTCGACGCGCTGATGCCGCTTGTCCGCGACGCCGGCGCCGAGGACCTCGTCCATCGCCTCGGTCATCTATACGTTTATCGCTCGCCGCAGGGGCTGGAAAAGGACCGGCTCGCCTGGGAACTGCGCCGCGAGAACGGGGTCGAAATCGACGAATTCGACGCCGACGAACTGCGCCAGCTCGAACCCGTTTTGTCGCGCGACTACGTACGCGGCATTCTGGTGCGCGAGAACGGCCACACCTCGAACCCGCTCGGCCTGGTTCAGCGCCTGCTCGACCATTTTTTACGCTCGGGCGGCACCCTCGAACGGGCGCGGGTGGTGGGTTTCGGCCTCGACGGCGGCCGGCTTGCCGCGATCCGTACCGACCGGGGCGACTTGCCGGCCGATACCGCCGTAATCTGTGCCGGCATCTGGTCGAAGCCGCTCGCCGCGGCACTCGGCGACCGTATCCCGCTCGAAACCGAGCGTGGCTATCACCTGATGATCCGCAACCCCGAAATCATGCCGCGCATCCCGACCGCCGACGCCGACGGCAAGTTCGTGGCGACGCCGATGGCGGCCGGGCTGCGCTTTGCCGGCACGGTCGAACTGGCGGGGCTGACGGCACCACCCGATTGGCGCCGTGCCCATATCCTGCTCGAACAGGGCCGCAAGATGCTGCCCGGGCTTGCCGCCGACCATCCGGAAGACCGCGTCTCGGTGTGGATGGGCCACCGCCCGAGCCTTCCCGATTCATTGCCGGCGCTAGGCCCCTCGCATGCCAGCCCTGACGTGATCTATGCCTTTGGACACGGCCATGTCGGCATGACCTCGGCCCCGATGACCGGCAAGGTGGTCGCCGATCTCGTCGCCGGACGCCCGCCTTCGATCGACATCGCCGCGTTTGCGCCGACCCGCTTCGCTTAAGCTTTCGTATTGCCAATCCCGTCGCGCCTTACGGGACTAAGGTTATCATCTTCACACGCTAAAGGTATCCCAAGGGAGTTGCCTCGGTTTTTCTGGATAGATCAATGGGAACTTGGGGAATTAGCGCCCGTTACCTGGTGAAGTTGCCGTGCTGATGTTGATTGGTCGGCAATGAAAACTTGACGGAGGATTCGTAGTAATGCCCGACCGTGACCAATCCCATACGTCGAACCGCGGCTTCGCATCGATGGACGAAAAGAAACAGCGCGACATTGCCAGCAAGGGCGGCCAGGCCAGCGGCGGAAACTTCAAGAACGACCCCGAACGCGCCTCCGAAGCCGGCCGTAAGGGTGGACAGAGCGTTCCGCCCGACGAACGCAGCTTTTCGCGTGATCATGAGCTGGCCGCCGAGGCCGGCCGCAAAGGCGGCGAGCACAGTCATGGCGGCCAAATCGGCAACAGTCATCAGGGCGGCAGCCCTCAGGGCAGCAGCCATCAAGGTGGCCGCGGCAACTCTGCCGAAGACCGCGAGCGCGCCTCCGAAGCCGGCCGCAAGGGCGGCGAACACAGCCACGACCGACGCTGACGGTCTCATCGGCGTAACGCTCAGGGTCTCATCGGCGTGACGGTGCAATACCGATCCGCCGACGCCATCTGCCGACGAGAGCCCCGCTTCCGCGCGGGGCTCTTTTCGTGTGTGGTCCGGCCGGTGCTCAGGGAGGTCATCTGTTTCGGCGTCGTCACGGCGAGCGTCGGTGTCGCGATCTTCACGCCCGCCGAACGACGCGTTATGTCGTCGGGTCGGCACCCGCTGCTCTCGACGAGGGGACGCCTGTGCTGCCATTCTACGGTGATGAAAGAAAACGCCCAGCAATCCGCCGCCGACAGCGAGCTGCGACCAGGCGAAGTGGCGGTCGAGCTTCCGTCGCAGACCGACGCCGGAGTGTTCTTTATCGGTGCGATTCGCACGCCGTGGCGCAGCCGCCGCGAGTGCCCAAAACGCGGCAGTCCCGACGGGCCGATTTGCTCGATCGTCGTTGACGAGCGCTGGCGAGCGGGGCTCACGGATCTCACGGATTACCGGCGCATCCAGGTTCTTTACTGGATGCATCAGGCGCGGCGCGATCTGGTGTTGCAGACGCCGTTCGGCAGCGGCAAAACCACCGGCACATTTGCCCTGCGCTCGCCGGTGCGGCCGAACCCGATCGCGTCTTCGCTCGTCGAATTGATTTCGATCGACGGGACGACGTTGCAGGTGCGCGGGCTCGACTGCCTCGACGGCACGCCGTTGCTCGACCTCAAACCGGATTTCCCATCCGCAAGCAGAACCTAGCCGCCAGCGCAGCCGCGCGCGATTGGTTCCGCGCCCGGCGTTGCCGGACGGAACCGTCGGCATGGCTGCCAACGCGGTGTGGATCAACTGCTATCAGGCAATGAACCCTGCGGTGCCGTTCGGCGGTTGCAGGATGAGCGGCTATGGCCGAGAATCCGGTATCCGGCAAATGGAAGAGCACTTGAACGTCAAGGCGGTTTGGATCAAGACAGCATAGGAAAGGGTGCGGCAGCTTCCTCGGGGGAGCTGCCGCCCGCCGAACCGGGTCGCGAGGCCATGCCGAGGCTCACCCTCAGAATCGATTTCGATCAAGACCGCGCGATCGGCCCCGGCAAGATCAAGTTGTTGGAGCTGATCAACCAGCACGGATCGATTTCCGAGGCCGGACGGCGGATGGGCATGTCGTACCGGCGCGCCTGGGTCCTCGTGGACAATCTGAACCACTGCTTTCGCGCGCCCGTGGTCGCCTCGCAGGCCGGAGGCCAGCACGGCGGCGGCGCATCTTTGACCGAGTTCGGCCATGCGGTCGTGGATCATTACCGGGCAGTGGAAAGCGCCGCGCGGACCGCGAGTGCCGCGCATATCGAGGCGCTGGCGGCGGCGCTGGCCGAACGGGCGCCGCCGACCGGCGAGACGGCCGGCCGGAAAACCCGGCGGCTGGCGCTGAGCGTCACCTGACGGCGGCACACGGGCCGTAAATTATGCGGCCTTCGCGTCGAAGCCCGCGGGGCGCCGGGCCAGCACGATCTTTTGCGCCGAGCGGCCAAAGAAGTGGTAGCCCGACCCGCCCTCGGCGAGCAGGTCGAGAAACGCATCAGGGGCGGTGATGCGGACCCCGCCGAGCACATCGGCGCCACGGGCGAGAAACGCGTCGGGCAGCATTCCGACGGTCGGGCCGACGATTGTGACCCGCGCATCGGGCCGCGCCAACGCCAACAGATCTTCGAGCGTGGCATTGACCAGGGTCGAGCCGGTAATCAGCAAAACATCGGCCGAGGGCACGACGTCGCCGGCCTCTTCGGCCGGTCGGAAAAACGGCATTTCGTCCGGTTTGAGGGTGGCGCGATTCTGCTCCAGCACCAGAAAGGATTGCCGGCGCCGCTTCAATTCCTTGAGGAACGGCACGAACGCTCCAACCACGACCACCTGGTCGCCGCTGCGGATATCCGTCGCATCGAAGGCGTCGATCCCAGGGTGCAATGCTATCTCGGGACGGGGCCGGCGCTGCCAGCAGCATTCGGCCAGCGCATTGACCGTGGCGACCCCGACCGCGCGCCGGATGCCGTGACCGGCGAGTGCTTCCCGTGCCAGATCGGCGGCCCGGCGGCCGCGCAGTTTGCCTGGGAACGGCATCGCCATCGCCGAACTCGGGCAGCATACCGCCTCGGGGATCGTCTTGATCGGCGTCGCACAGGCGCCGGCGAGGCCATTCGACAGCTTGACCCCGGTAAAGAACAGCCCGACCACGACCCGCTCGATTGCGATTTGGTCGAGATCCGAGCCGAGGATTGCGTCAATCGCGGCAATCGTCTCGCTCAGGATCAAGCTGCGCTCTGCTTCCGGCATGTCATTCTCGCTCGTTAGGTGGTTCCCGCTGGCAGCGCGATATCCGATAGGATAGATCGGGTGGCCGGTCGCGGCGAGCAACTGTTTCGTCGCGCACCCGAAAATCGTGCATTTCCGAGGAGAGAAATCATGAGACTCAGCGCTCGCAACCAGCTCAAGGGCAAGATTGTCACCGTAGCCAAAGGCCAGACGACAGCGCATGTGCGGATCGATATCGGCGGCGGCGTGATCGTCACCTCGTCGATCACCAACGAGGCGGTCGATGACCTCGGCCTCAAGGTCGGCGACGATGCCTTTGCGGTGATCAAGGCGTCGGATGTGATGGTCGCCAAGTGAGGCGACGCGACCTTGTCGGTTTGGGTGCGGCCGCAGTCGCCGCGCTGCCTTTTCGAGGTTTGCGCGACGTTCGACATCACCGGCTCACGCGTCGATCCGTCACTTGTCGGTACCGCATGTCGCGAACGCCTCGCGGCCGATTCCTAGGGCCGGCTTCTTAAGAGGGCCGAAGCCCTCTGCCGGTCGCGAAACCGCGATTGCCCACATCATTTTGGAGCAGCTGCCGACGGATGAAACAGCTGTTGGCCGTCCACCTTGTACGCGCCGATTGCCGCTTGTCCCTCCGCAGACAGCAACCATCGCGCGAAGCGCTGGGCCAAGGTTTGTTTTGGCACGGGGTGTTTTGCCGGATTGAGCAAGATCACATCGCAGCGGTTCAAGTGAGGTTGGCGCGTATCTATTGGCCTGGTCATTGCCGCGTTCAGCGAACCCACCCTGATTCTCAAAAAGGCTCGGGCGCCGATGTCATACCAAGCTCCGGAGTATCCGGCCACTCGTCGACGGCATTCGCATTGGGTTGGTTCGGGTTCTCGTTCGCAACGAACCAATCGACCCACACGAGGCCCGCACCGTCCCCCGGGCAATCGAACCATCCCTGATACCCCACGACATGAATCCCGTGCAGGCTGTAACTCCGCCACGCCACCGCAACTTCGACAAAAGAGCTGCCGCGCTCGATCGGCGGGCTTAGTCTGCGGGCGAGGTGGGAGGATGGGGAGGTGCGCATGGTTCCGATCATCACGACGCCGCGGCTGATGGGGGTGGGTGGCGGCGCGCTCGCCGAATTGCCGGCGATGCTGGCGCGGTTTGGCCTCGAGAAGCCCTTGATCGTGACCGATCCCTATATCGCGGGCTGCGGCATTCTCGACCGGGCGACGGCACTCCTCGACCGGGTGCGGATGCGCTGGTCGGTATTTGCGGAAACCGTTCCTGATCCCACCACGGCGGTCATCGAGACCGGGGTGCGGATTGTGGGCGAGGGCGACTTCGACAGCCTGATCGCGGTCGGCGGCGGCAGCTCGCTCGACACCGCAAAAGGGATCAGCGTGCTCGCCGCCAATGGCGGGAAAATGCGCGACTACAAGGTCCCGAACGAAATCCCAAAGGCCGGCCTTCCGGTCATCGCGATTCCGACCACCGCCGGCACCGGCTCGGAGGTAACGCGGTTCACTGTCGTCACCGATACCGAAACCGATGAGAAGATGTTGATTGCGGGCCTCGCCTGCTGCCCAATGGCGGCGATCGTCGATTACGAGCTGACCCTCTCGATGCCGTTGCGGCTGACCGCCGACACCGGGATCGACAGCCTGACCCATGCGATCGAGGCCTATGTCAGCCGCCGCGCCAACCCCTTTACCGACGGGCTCGCCAGGCAGGCGATGGGGCTGATCGCGCGCAACATCCGCAGCGCCTGCGCCAAGCCCGACAACCGCACGGCGCGCGCGGCGATGATGCTCGGCGCAACGACCGCCGGACTGGCTTTTTCGAATGCGAGCGTGGCGCTGGTGCACGGCATGAGCCGCCCGATCGGTGCCTTTTTCCATGTGCCGCACGGTCTGTCGAACGCAATGCTGCTCCCCGAGATCACCGCGTTTTCGGTGCCGGCGGCACTCGACCGCTATGCCGATTGCGCGCGCGCGATGGGGCTGGCCGACGAGACCGAGGGGAACCAGGGGGCGGTCGCGCGGCTGCTCGACGAGCTGCGCCGGCTGAACCGGGATCTCAGCGTACCAAGCCCGCGCGCCTGGGGAATCGACGCCCGGCGCTACGAGGAACTGCTGCCGGTCATGGCGAGCCAGGCGCTGGCCTCGGGCTCGCCCGCCAACAACCCGCGCGTGCCGACGACGGACGAAATCATCGATCTTTACCGCCGGATCTTTGGCTAACCGCGTAAAGCTCGGAGCTTGTGAAGGAATTCATAATCCGGAGGAAGTTGGAAGCGGGAACGATGGTTCAATGTGATTGGAAAGCGGGCTGGTTTAAGGACGGTGGCGCGGGATCAGCGCTGCGGTTCGTCCTCCGCCGGGCCGTCGCGCCGGTGAATAACGGCCCGCGCGTCGGTGTAGACGCGCCGCCAGCCCGGCAGACGGTCGAGCAGTCCGACAGCCGGCTGATCCGGCGCGAGCAAGGTCCAGCGCACGTCCCAATGGTCGAGCAGATTGCGCAACGCGTCCGCGTCGCCGTTCACCGCGGCGACATAGCGGGCGAGAAACGCGTTGCCAAACAGCTCGATGCGCCCGTCGATAAAGGTCGGCACGCCGCGATAGACGAGATAGCCGCCGAACCCCTCGCTGTTGAGGACGTGTCCCGAAACACCCAGCAGCGCGGCGGCGGCCAGCGCCGACGACGGCGTAGCTGGGTCGTCAGAGCGGATGATCGGGTGCGCCAGCAGCGGCAGGCTGATCGCGGCCATGATGCCAAGCGCGAGCGTGACGGCCGGCTGGGCGGCCGGCTCGGCGAGCCGGGCGGCGATACGAGCGAGCGGCGACGGCGGCTCGCTGCGAATATGCGCGGCGAGCTGCGGCCCCAACGATCCGGCCATGACGAGCGGGCCCACGAGCCCGAGCAGATCGGCATGGCGAGTATGGGCGAGCGCCATAGAGCACAAGGCGAGCAGCAGCAGAACCCGCGGCCACGGCAGCCTGACGCCGCTCGTCAATCCGAGCGCGATCAGACCCAGGAGCCAGATTTCGAGCGGCTGGAATTGCTGGAAGTCGGGGCTGCGCCATTCGATAAACGACGATTGCAACGCCGGCATCGCCATCAGCCGAAATGGCGCGATCAGGCCGGCGATGCCGTTGGGGGTCAAGAGCGCGGCGGCGAATGCCAGTGCTACAAACAATCCCCAGCGCCGAGCCTCCTCGATCGCGCGCGGCCCGAACAGCATCGCCTCGGCGCCGAGGTAGACGGCAAGGCCGAGCCCAAACAAAAAGCTGCCGTGCAAATTGGCCCACAAGACCATCGCCGGCAGCAGCCGGAACGGCGGCGCTTCGCCGGTGTCGCGGGCGGCGAACAATGCCCCCGACCACAACACCAGGAGCGGCAACGCCAGGATATGCGGCCGGGCCAACAAATGCGGCTCGACCAGCGCCGCCCCGAGGGCGACCGCGATCAGCGCCGAAAACGGCTCGCACGAACGCAGCAAAAACCGCGTCAACAGCCCGAGGCCGGCGGCAAAGCAGGCGATCGCGGCCAGTGCCAACCCGCCCCACCCGCCGGCGCGGTAGACCGCCGCCAGGACGATCTCGGAGAGCCATTCGGGTGCCGCCCAACAGGCCCCGGCAAAGGTGTAGGAGAATGGGTCGTGCGTCGGCAATGCCCAACGCGCCAGCATCCACTGGCCGGCGGCGATGTGCAGATAGGTATCGGGGTCGTGCAATACCGCGCCCGGCTGCGCCAGCGCGCGGGCAAACGCCAGCAACGCGACGATCAGCGGCCAGGACGGTGTCAGCCGGCCCCGCCACGACCGCGCCGGCGCCTGCCCGAAAACGCGTGCGAATGGATAAACCGACGCGATGCCCTCGCCCGTCCCGATAGTGCCGGCCCCTAATGCGCCGAGACCGCCGCGAGCAGAGCGTCGCAGCTTCGGGTAAGCGAGGGCTTAAATTCCCGCGATTATTTCGCCGCGGCCGGCAATTCCTCGGCGTACATCTCCGGCAACACGGCCTCGCGCCAGGTTTCCTGCCGCGGGAAGATCTTTTCGATCGCCCGCGCCTGGTAGTAGCTGGCGTCGGCGCCGGGCGGGTTGCCGCCCGTCTGCACCGTCTTGACCGAGTCGAGCAGCAGCCGGCGTGTGGCGATGATCGCGCGGTCGGCCGGCCCCAAATGCTCCTTCGAGCGGTCGACGACCGGCCCCATCCCTTCCTGCAGCGCGCGGTCCTGGGTGTTGATGCCGTCAACGCCGGTAAAGGTCTCGAATTTCTGGACCTGGCGGTCGATCATCCAGTTGTTGCGCTTGTTGCGGAACGAGCGGAACTCGCCCGACTGCTCGACATAGTCGGGGCCGTTGCCATTGCCGCGCTCCGAGCGATCGTCGTCGTTGAGCGCTTCCTCGCCAAAGCTGTACATCCAGTTCCATACCATGCAGTTCGCGTCGTCGATCGGGACCCAGATGTGGCCGGCGATGTTGGTGCGGTCGCCGCCGCCCATCGCGCGGCCCAGTTGCTGCGGGCGGATCTGGGTGAACGGCATCACGAAATGGTAGGAGCGGACATAGGTCTTGTCGTCGTCGAGCGACCGAATCCCGACATAGCGATAGCCGTAATCGGTGATGTCGACCTCGAGCAACGGCGCGCGGCCGCGCACAAACGGCCCCTGCACCGGAATGCCGGGGCGGTTGGTGTTGGGCGTGATCGTGCGGTGCAGGATCGGCGCGTGCGAGGTGTCGATGCCGCCTTCCAGCGCCTGCAGCCAGTTGCACTCCTCCCACACCTTGGAAATATGGCGGTGGGTTTGCGGCACCTGCGTCCATTCGAACGCCGGAGGTGCGGGCATCTTGTCGCGCGGCCCCATATAGGCCCAGATCACGCCGCCCATCTCGACCGTCGGATAGGCGGTCAGTCGGACCTTGTGGCAGAACGGCTCGGGTTCATTCATCTGCTCGACACAATTACCGTCGACGTCGAATTTCCAGCCGTGATAGACGCAGCGCAGGCCGTTTTCCTCGTTGCGGCCGAACCACAACGAGGCCCGGCGGTGCGGGCAGAACTCGTCGACAAGGCCGACCCGGCCTTGAGTGTCGCGAAACCCGAGGAGCTTCTCGCCGAGCAACTGCACCCGCACCGGCTCGCCATCGGGCTCGGCCAGTTCGCGGGTCATCAGCGCCGGGATCCAATAGCGGCGCAACACCCCGCCCATCGCCGTTCCCGGCCCGACGCGCGTGATCAGTTCGTTGTCTTCGGGTGACAGCATCGCCTGGCTCCTCTCCATCGCGATCGAACGTTGCCGCGCTGCGGCAACAGCAATCCGGTCGCGATAATCGGCCGATCAAGCACCGAGAGCAAGCGCGCCGGAGCCGCTGTCTTGCCGGATTATTCACCGAACTGTGTTATGCATCGCTCAACCGAGCGACGGAGGAGCGCAATGACCGTGGTATTGCGGCCGGGCATGCCCGCCGATGCCGAAATTTGCGGCACGATCGCCTTCGAGGCGTTCAAGGCAATCTCCGGCGCGCATAATTTCCCGTGGGATTTCCCGTCGCCCGACATCGCCGTCGGTCTGATGAAGACGCTGCTGTCGCATTCCGGCTTTTATGCGGTCATCGCCGAACAGGACGGCGCGATCGTCGGCAGCAATTTTGTCGACGAGCGCGGCACGATCGCCGGGATCGGCCCCATCAGCGTGGCCCCGGCGGCGCAGAACCGGTCGATCGGCCGCCGGCTGATGCTGGCGGCCGTCGAGCGCTCGAACGCGCGCGGCGCCGCCGGGATCAGATTATTGCAATCGGCCTATCACAACCGCTCGCTGTGCCTCTACACCAAGCTCGGTTTCGACACCCGCGAACCGTGCTCGAAAATCGAAGGGCCGCGGGTCGGGATCGCATTGCCCGGCTATCGCGTGCACCCGGCCGCCATAGCTGACATTCCGGCCTGCAACCTGCTGTGCCGGCGCGTCCACGGGCACGACCGCGACGGCGAATTGCGCGACGCGGTCGCCCAAGGCACGGCGCGGGTCGTCGAGCATCTCGGGGCGATTGCCGCTTATGCCAGCGAGATCGCCTTTTTCGGCCATGCCGTGGCCGAAACCAATCTCGGCTTGCAGGCGCTGATCGGCGCCGCCCCCGGTTTCGAGCACGGCGGCTTTCTGCTGCCGACGCGCAACAGCGAGTTGTTCCGCTGGTGCCTGCAACAGGGGCTGCGGCTCGTGCATCAGATGACGCTGATGACGATCGGGCTCTACAACGAGCCCGCCGGGGCCTATCTGCCCTCGGTTCTGTACTGACCGGCGCGTGGCTTTACCGGGCGCCGTCGCACCGCCGGCGTCGGGGCAGAACTTTCCGGCCCCTCGGTGCGTTTGCGCGAAACCGATCCGATCGCGGTCGGGTAAGGCGAGGTGCTGATGTCGAAATGCGGCATTGCGATTGCGGCAGCGGCGTTGCCCGCATTGCTGGCGCTGGCCGGGTGCAACGGGCCGCCCTGGACGCTGAACCGGTCCCCCGCGGCAATCGCTCTGCGCTGGTATCCGGACACGACCCCCTCGGCTGCCGCCGATCAGGTGGCCCAGCTGCATTGCGGCTCGTGGGACAAAACCGCCGAACTCGTTTCCAGCACCCAGGACGGCAGCGCTGAAATCGCCGAGTACCGTTGCCGCTGAAATCGACCTGCTTTTGGCCGCCTGGATTATGATACGCCGGCACAGAGGGCGGAGGCGGGGATGACGGCCGAGCAAAGGCTGAAGGAATTGGGGCTCACCTTGCCCACGGTCGGTGCGCCGTGGGGCAGCTACGTGCACGCCAAGCGTGTCGGCGATCTCTTGTACCTGTCGGGCAAGCAGCCTCCCGACACCGGCGGCAAGACGCCGCGCGGCAAGCTCGGCGCCCAAATGTCGGTCGAGGACGGCTATCGTCACGCCCGCGGGGTCGGGCTGATGCTGATCGCGGCGATGCGCGAGGCCCTGGGCGGCGACCTCGACCGGGTCGCGGACATCGTCAAGGTGTTTGGCATGGTCAACGCCACCCCGGATTTCGAAGACCACCCGAAGGTGATCAACGGCTGCTCCGATCTCTTTGTCGAGGTGTTTGGCGAGCGTGGCCGGCACGCGCGCTCAGCGGTCGGGATGGGTTCGCTGCCGGGCGGGATCCCGGTCGAGATCGAGGTCATCGTCGCGGTCAAATGAGGATGGTGGGTCCGGGACCGGTTGCCCGCGGGCGCGACTGAGAGAGGATTTTGTCACTTCCCGTCGATCAGGCCGAGGGCGCGCCGGGGCAACCTGCCGAGCCGCTGTCGGAGCGCCGGGAAATCCGCCGGCTCATGCTGTTTTTTGCGCTCGTCTATGTCGTCGAGGGGCTCGGCCAGACCGGCGGGCTGATCGCCCAGCCGCTCAACTATTTCTTAAAGCAGGTCTATGGCTGGACCCCGGTCCAGGTTACCGCGTCGCTGACCGTTCTCAACCTACCGTGGATCGTCAAACCCGTCTACGGCATCGTTTCCGACTTTGTGCCGCTGTTCGGCTATCGCCGAAAGGCCTATTTGATCCTCGCCAATGCGGTGGCGGTAGCGGCCTTTTTTGGGGCGACCCGGCTTACCGCCCCTGGCCCGCTGCTGCTGATGCTGCTGTTCGCCGCCTATGCGATGGCGATTTCGAGCACCTTGTGCGGCGCGGTGCTGGTCGAAAACGGCCAACGGCTGCGCAGCAGCGACGCCTTTGTCAACCAGCAGTGGTTGTGGTTCAACGTCGCCGCGGTCGTCAGCGCGTTTCTCGGCGGCGAGCTGGTGGCGCGCCTGTCGCCCGGCGGGGCCTTGCATGGCGCCGCGGCGGTGATCGGGTTCGCGCCCTTCGCGGCGATCTTCGGCGCGCTGTTTTTGATCGACGAAACCCCGAGCCGTCTCGACCTCGCCGAATTGAAGAACACGTTTCGCGGCCTGCTCGCGGCCTTCGCCCAGCGGGAATTATGGCTGATCGGGCTGTTTCTCTTTCTCTATTATTTGAATCCCGGCTTCGGTTTGCCATTGTATTATTACATGACCGACACGCTCAAGTTTTCGCAAGCCTATATCGGCATCCTCGGCGCGATCAACTCGATCGGCTGGATCGTCGGCGCGCTACTGTATCGAAAATTCTTCGACGGGATGACATCGAGAAGGCTGCTCAATATCAGCATTTTGATCGGCACGGTGACGACGGCGGCGTTTCTTTTGCTGTCGAACGAAATCACCGCCGCGATCATCAACTTCTTCAGCGGCATGGCCGGGATGGTCGCCTTTGTCGCGACCTTGACCTTGGCCGCCGATTTCTGCCCAAAGCGGGCCGAGGGATTTGCCTTTGCCGCGCTGATGTCGTTGCTCAACCTGTCTTCGGCGGTGTCGAACAATCTCGGCTCGTTTCTGTACGAGCACGCCTTTCATAACCGGCTGGCGCCGCTGATCATCGTTTCGGCCGCCGCGACCGCGGTGATCTTCCTCTTTGTGCCATTGCTGCGGCTGGGCGACAAACCATCGGGCGCACCCGCCGGCTGAGTGCGGCGACCCCGGCGCAGGCACGCTTCTCGATTTTGTCGACACGCCTCCGCGGAAAGGCCGCAGCGGCGTGTCAAGAGATCAGCCCGTCAAAGGCTCACCCCGCCGATCTCGAAGGTGTAGACCGAGTTGGCCTCGCACCGGAAGCGGAAGGCCTTGCCGCTCAACATCGTATCCGTGGCGTGGACGTAGCCCTTCGCGGTATGGCCGCCGACCGTCGTCGTCTCCCAGCGATCGACCGGTCCGGCGACCCGCGGCAAGGCGGAAAAGTCATACGAAACCCAGCGCGGCCGATCGAGGTTGAGGGTGACGATGACGAGCTTCCCGGCGCCGGGGTCGTAGGCGACGATGCTATTCGGGTCGCTGTTGCCGATGACCCGGCAGCCCTGCCTTACATGCCGGCTGAACTGCGCGAACACGTAATACTTGGCATAGACCGGGCCGATGACCCCGCCCTTGTCGGGATCGGCGAAGAACCCCCAGGCCGGGTCGCTGACCCGCCACTCGACCCAGGCGCTCGGCTGCAGTTCGGTCATGTCCAGCATGATGCTGGTGGCCATCGTCATCCCCGAGCTGTCGCCGTCGCCGAATTCCGACATCCACAGCTTTGCCGCCGGCGCCGCCGCCCGCGCCGCGTTGCGCAAATTCGGCCGCAACGTGCCGCGGTAGGGGTTCGTGTCGGTGCCGGAATAGCCGTGGACGTTGATCTTGCTGATTTTGGCGAACGGCTGGTCCGTCGAAGCGGTGAACGCGGTCACGGTCGCCAGCGCTTCGCCGACGCCGGTCTCGTCGGAGGCGGCGATCCCGACGGTCGGCAATAGGCCGGCATTGCCGAGCGCGTCATGAAGACTGTTGATGATCGATGTTTGCACCGGATAGGCAAAGTTGCAGCCTTCCTGGTTGGCGTAACCGTGGTCGGGTATGTAAAACAGCCACACGCCCGGTGTCGGCTCGTTGAACGGTTCGACATAGCGCACGTCGATATTCCAGTGGTCGCGCGCATATTTGACGACGGTGGCAAGATAACGGGCGAATTGGTCGTGATTCCAGGTCTGCAGATTGCTGATGACCGGAGCCGTCCCGCCGGAAGCCGAATGGTTGTCGCACATCCACCACGGCGGCGAGTTCGAGAAGAATTCGAAGATGTTGGTGCCGCGGTCCCGCGCCATCGTCAGCATCGCCCGCTGGCCGGCATCCGCGTTCCAGTCCCAGTATTGCGGGTCGTCGACATTGCGGTCGCCATCGCCCCATTTTTTCCAGAACCCGGTCAAGTAATGGGGATTGCCGATCAGGTTATTGGGCGAGATCAGCTCCTTGGTGTTGTCGTCGATCTGCGCGCCGCCGCCGCCGCCGCCGATGTTATAGCGCACGATGTTGATGCCGAGCCCGGGGAGCGTTGTCGGCATCGGAACGCTGGGCCCGCCCGCCGCGACATTGCCGGTGCCGAAAAACAAATCGGCGAGCATTGCCGCGCCAAACTCGCCAGCCACGCCGCCATAGTGGTTAGCCCACCAGCACAGCGAGGTGCCCCAGCCGTCAAACGCCGCGACCCGCGTCTCGCCCGGGTTAGCGGCGACGACGACGCCCGGCACCGGCGGCAGGTCGGTATGCACGACGCCCGGAGATTCGCTGATACCGGTATCGGGCACCTGCGCCTGGCCCAGCCATTGGCTGCCGTTGAACACAACCGCGCCCGGCGATTCGCTGATGCCGGTGTTCGGCACCTGGTTGTCGCCGAGCCAGCCGCGATTGGCGTCAAAGACATTGTACCAAAGCTGTCCGTTTTCGTCGGAGCCCTGGTGAAAGCAGTAAATCTGGCCGTTGAACACGACCGCGGACGGGGATTTCGACATCCCGGTATTGGGGACCTGCGCGTCGCCGGCCCAACTGCCGCCGTTCAGCACATTGTACCACAATTCGCCGTTATCACCGGAGCCTTGGTGGAAGCAGTAGAGCCGGCCGTTGTCGGCGACGACCGACGGCCCCTCCGACATGCCGGTCGCCGGCACCTGCCGGTCGCCTTCCCAAAGTATGCCGTCGTAGATGTTGTAATAGAGCGTTCCATTGGCGGCAAAGCCTTGGTGAAAGCAATAGACCTTGCCGTTCAACTCGACCGCCGCGGGCGAGGCCGTCATGCCGGTATTGGGGACCGGCGCGTCGCTCTCCCAGCTGTGATTTTCGGTGACGCCGCACCACAGCCGGCCTTGTTCGGAAATCGCCTGGTGAAATACCAACAGATTAGAATGGCTTCCGTTTGGCATTCGTTCCCCTTTCGGTCGGATACCCGCACGCGACACCGGAAGTCGTCGGCCCTGCACGAGGCCAGCGATTCCCCGAAAGGTTCAATCGAGCCAACAAGGTGCGGTCGGGCAATTAAGGTTAACTCCGATATATAGCTTGCGACAATCGGAATTTCTTGGCGAGTTCCTTACATGTGGATTAAGTATTGCCCAAAAATAGGTGTTGCTCCGGGCGATCCGGCGGCGTCGGGCCGCGGCGCGAAATACGTCGGCGCCACGCAGCGGCGCGATCAAATCGGATCAGATGTGGATCGCGCGGCCGTCGACGGCGAGGGCCGCTTCCTTGACTGCTTCGCTCAATGTCGGATGGGCGTGGCAGGTGCGGGCGATGTCCTCGGCCGAGGCGCCGAATTCAATCGCGAGCGCGGCCTCGGCGATTAACGTGCCGGCATCGGGGCCGATAATGTGCACCCCCAATACCCGGTCGCTCGCCGTCTCGGCGAGGATCTTGACAAACCCCTCGGTGTCGCCGTTGGCGCGGGCGCGCGGATTGGCGGTGAACGGGAATTTGCCGACGCGATAGGGGATCGCGGCCGCGGTCAATTCTTCTTCGCTCTTGCCGACCGAAGCGACCTCGGGCCAGGTGTAGACGACCGCCGGGATCGCGTCGTAATTGACATGCGGTTTTTGCCCGGCGAGACGCTCGGCCATGGCGATCCCCTCCTCCTCGGCCTTGTGCGCCAGCATCGGCCCGCGGATCACGTCGCCGATCGCATAGATGCCGGCGACGTTGGTGGCAAAGCCGTCATCGATAACGACCCTCCCCTGCGCGTCGCACCCGACCCCCGCCGCGTCGAGCCCGAGCCCTTGGGTGAACGGGCGCCGGCCGACGGCGACCAGCACCGCGTCGGCCTCGATGCTGCGGCGCTCCGCGGCTTCGATTTCGAGATCGAGCCCGTCGGCGGTCTCGCGTAAGCCGAGGAGCCTGGCGCCGAGCTGAAAGGCGATCCCCTGCCGCGTCAGCACCCGCTGCAGCATGGTTGCAAGCTCGCGGTCCATCGCCGGGACGATCCGGTCGAGGAGCTCGATCACGGTGACCTCGGCGCCAAGCCGCTGCCACACCGAACCGAGTTCGAGGCCGATATAACCGCCGCCGATCACCGCCAACCGGCGGGGCACATGGTCGAGCGCCAGCGCGCCGGTCGAGGACAGAACCCGCCGCTCGTCGATCGCAATCCCCGGCAAGGGCGTGCTCTCGGAACCGGTCGCGATGACGACGGCGCCGGCTTCGACCTCCCGTACCGCGCCGTCGGCGCTGCTGACGGCCACCCGACCGGGAGCGGCGACGCGGCCTGAACCTTTCAGCCACTCGACCTTGTTCTTGCGAAACAGAAATTCGACGCCGCGCGTCAACGCGGTCACAACCCGGTCCTTGCGCGCCATCATTCGACCGAGGTCGAGCGTCGCCTCGCCGACTTTGACCCCGTGCTCGGCCAGCCCGTGCCTCGCCTCGGCGAATTTCTCCGAGGATTGCAGCAACGCCTTCGACGGAATGCAGCCGATGTTGAGGCAGGTCCCGCCGAGGCTCTCGCGTGCATCGACGCACGCGGCCCGCAGCCCGAGCTGGGCCGCCCGGATCGCCGCGACATAGCCGCCCGGTCCGCCGCCGATCACGACGACGTCATAACGATCGGGCATGGTGCGGGCTCTTCAGCGGTGGCGTACACCGAGCGTAAAAAACACGGGGGCACCGACGAGTCGAGCCCCTGACGCGCCGGGTGCCGCATTCCGCCAACGCGTCGCCGGCTCCGCTATTCGGCCGCCTGGCGACGTCGACTGAGCCGCCGAAACCACCCGCCGCTGCGCTCGCGAACGCCTTGAAAGGTGACGTAGAGCATCGGGATCACGAACAACCCGATGGCGCTCGCGGCGATCATGCCGGCGAAGACCGGCGTGCCGACGCTGTGCCGGCTGATCTCGGCCGCGCCCTGCGCCACGACCAGCGGGTAAACCCCGAGGATAAAGGCGAACGACGTCATCATCACCGCGCGAAACCGCATCCGCGCGCCGAGCACCGCCGCTTCCAGGATGTC
>DATMKU010000376.1:0-6145 GCA_035570935.1 Allostellaceae bacterium | reverse complement strand
GACCGAGCGGTTGAGACAGATGATGTTCATGTTGACGCCGACGCAGCCCAGTTGGTCAAAACCGCGCTCCATCTCCTTCAGCGCGGCGTCGATGTGCGGCAGCGGCAGCATCACGTAGGAGGCGATGCGCTGGGGATAGCGATGGGCGAGGTCGGCATAGCCGTCATTCAGCATCTGCACCGCTTTGACGCACTCCGCCTCGTCCGGCAGATAGGGCGGGTGGTTCGGCGACAATACCTGCTTTTCGACGCCGGCCGCGTCCATCAGCTCAAACCGCCCTTGTATGTCCTCCGGCGAATCCGAAAACGGATGGCGCGCCATTCCGCGCTTGACCGGCAGATGAACCGGCGATGCAAAGCGGTCACCCATGAACTCGCTGAAATTCTTTGGTGTGTAGTGCGCGTGGACATCGCAGATCATGACCGGGTTCCTCTCGTTTCGCGAGATTTCTTGCAGCAGGTTATGCTGTCGAACCCGGTATAGGCAAGACGAGGTCTCAGAACAGGCTCAACTGGTCGCCGGTCTGCGGCGGCGGGCGGAAACGGGTGACGTCGAGCGGGTCGGTCGTGCGCTGGTTGAAGCCGAGTTTGCGGCAGGCGCGGTCGAACCGCACCCTGAGCATGTCGGCATAGGGGCCGGCGCCGGTCATCCGTTTCGACCAAGCGGAATCATAGAGGCGGCCGCCATGGGCTTGCGCGACCAGTGACAGCACATGCGCCGCCTTGTCGGGGAAATGGGTTTCGAGCCATTCTCGGAACAGAGCCTTTAACTCGAGCGGCAGGCGCAGCAAGGTGTAGCCGGCCGAGGTGGCGCCGGCGGCGCGGGCTCGTTCGAGGATCTGCTCCATCTCGCGGTCGTTGAGCGCCGGGATCATCGGCGCGCTGAGCACGCCGGTCGGGACGCCGGCATCGGCCAGCGCCGCGATCGTCTCCAGCCGGCGCTCCGGGGTGGCTGCCCGCGGTTCCATCACCCGCGCCAGAGCGCGGTCGAGCGTGGTCACCGAGATCGTGACGATCGCGAGCCTGTCCTTTGCCATCTCGGAGAGGATGTCGAGATCGCGCCGGATCAGCGCCGACTTGCTGACGATCGTGACCGGATGGCGAAAATCGCGCAGCACTTCGAGGATCGACCGGGTGACGCCGAGCCGGCGTTCGACCGGCTGGTAGGGGTCGGTATTGCTGCCGAGCGCGATCGGACGGCAGGCGTAGCCTTTTTTGCGCAGTTCCGCGGCGAGCAACGCCGCCGCCTGCGGCTTGTAGAAGAGGCGGCTTTCGAAATCGAGGCCGGGCGACAATCCGAGATAGGCGTGGCTCGGCCGCGCATAGCAATAAATACAACCGTGCTCGCAGCCGCGATAAGGATTGATCGAGCGGTCGAAGCCGATATCGGGCGACTCGTTGCGGGCGATGATCGTGCGCGTGGCATCGATCGAGAGGGTGGTGGTCAGCGGCAAGGGTTCGGCGTCCGCCAGGCCCCAGCCGTCGTCGAAGCCGACCCGCTTTTCCGCTTCGAAGCGGCCCGTATCGTTGCTGGCGGCCCCGCGTCCCTTGCGCGGTGCGTTGATGCCCGGCATATCCATGCCGGCCATAGTGCCGGAGCCAATGGAACGAATCAAGAACTTTATTTGATGTCGGCGGTGATCCCGACCTTGAACGCGGCCGAGACCCTGCCGCACACACTGGCCGGCCTCAGGCGGGGCGCGCGGCTGCGGGAAATCGTCGTCGTCGATGGCGGGTCGGCCGACGACACCGCCGCGATAGCCGCAAGGTCGGGGGCCAAGGTTGTCCTTGCCAAGCGCGGCCGGGGAACCCAGCTCGCCGCCGGCGCCGCCGCCGCAACGGGCGAGTGGTTGTTGTTTATACACGCCGATTGTGTTGTGGAGCCGGGGTGGGGGAGGGCGGTCGGCGCGTTCATCGTGCAGCCGGGGGCGAAAGGCCGCGGCGGCTATTTCGATCTGGCGCTCGACGACCGGGCGTCGGCGGCGCGGCGGCTGGAGCGGATTGTCGCCTGGCGTTGCCGCGTGTTGGCGCTGCCTTATGGCGACCAGGGCCTGTTGATCAGCCGCGCGCTGTACGACGCGGTGGGCGGGTTTGCGCCGCTGCCGTTGATGGAGGATGTGGACTTGGTGCGCCGGCTCGGCCGCTACCGGGTGGCACGGATCGGCGCCCGCTGCGTCGCCTCGGCGCGGCGCTATCGGCAGGGCGGATATTGGCGCCGGCCATTGCGCAACCTCTTCTGTCTGGCGCTCTACTTCGGTGGGATGGCGCCCGGGCATATCGCGCGGTTTTACCGCTGATGCGCCGCCATCTCGTGCTGTTCGTGCGCGTCCCGGCTCTGGGGCATGGCAAGCGGCGGCTGGCGCGCGGCATCGGAGATGTCGCGGCATTGGGTTTCGAGCGGCTGATGATTGCGCGGCTGCTGCGCCGGCTTGGGAACGACCGCCGCTGGCAGCTGCGGATCGCGTTGACGCCCCACCACGCATGCCGAGCGGCCCGGCAGTGGCGGCGTGGGATCGAAATCGTTCCGCAGGGGGGCGGCGATTTGGGCCGGCGGATGCGGCGCGCGATCGCCGCGACCCCGCCCGGTCCGGTGGTGCTGATCGGCAGCGACATTCCGGCAATCGAGCCCGGCCACATCGCCGCGGCCTTCCGGCGGCTCGGCACGCATGACCTGGTGTTTGGCCCGGCGGTCGATGGCGGGTTCTGGCTCGTCGGCGCCCGCCGCCGGCCGCGTCTGCCGATGCTGTTCGCGCGGGTGCGCTGGTCTACGTCCCACGCGCTCGCCGATACGCTCGCCGGGCTGCCCCGCGGGGTTACCGTCGGGTTTGTCGACACGCTCGAAGACATCGATGACGGCGACGGCTGGCGCCGCCTGAGGCCGCGGCGCGGGTTCTGATCGCCTCGCTAAATGTTTCGATGTTCGGGAGCGAGATTAAGCTTGCAAAAGGCTCTGGATTGCTGCGTCATTCCGCCACATCTTGCCCGGCAGAGGCGAGATCAGGCGAGGAACAGGCGAGACGGACGGGACCGGATGGCCCTCAGCGATGGGGGCCATTTCCGTTTTGAAGACAGTCTGCTTGAGAAGCCAGTCTGCGGCCGGCCCGGAAACGCCGCCCGAGCATAACGGCATCGCTTGCCGAACGCGGCGCGCGGCGGCAATCTCGGCGCGAAGAACGGAGGTGGAGAGATATGCTACAGGATCTGCTGCCGCAGGCGGAACGGATCGCGGCCAAACTCAAAGCCCGCAACGAGACGATATCGATCGCCGAATCCTCGACTGCCGGCCTCTTGTCGGCGGCGTTGCTGGCGATCCCCGGCGCGTCGGCTTATTTCCTCGGCGGGGCGGTGGTCTACACGCGCCAGTCGCGGAGCGAATTGCTCGCCGTGACCGAGCAGGAATTGACGGCATCACCCCCTCGACCGAGCCCTACGCGCTGCTCTTTGCCCGCAAGATCCGCGGCAAGCTGGCGACGAGTTGGTCGGTTGGCGAAACCGGCACCGCCGGCCCGACCGGCAGCCGCTACGGCCATGCCGCCGGGCATTCCTGCATCGCCGTGATCGGGCCCGGCGGCGAGCAGTCGATGACGGTCGAGACCGGCAATGCCGACCGCCTCGACAACATGCGCGCCTTTTCGATCGCGGCCCTCGACCTCTTGGAGAAAGCCCTGGGCTGAGCCGGAGCGCGCCTTCTGCGGCGCGGCGTGAGCGGCAGCTGCCGTCGAAAGGCAGATCGGCGGGCCCGGGTTCCGAGATCGTCGGCGATCGTCCGCGCATTCGCCGGCGTCGGATGACTGGAAGACGGGCGAAATAAACGCCTTCTTCCGAGGCGACGGAAAGTCGGCGGGCATGCTTCCGACTTATTTGGGTTACCAAAGTTTACCGAAAATCTGTGGTGCGGCTATTTGGCGGCAATACATGGATTGCATCGCGAACAAGCTCGATGTCGCGTTCCGCGGTCTCGGCGGTCAACCCGGCTTAGGGCTTAGAGGAGATGATCATGTACAAGTCCGACAAGACCGAACCCGAGCCGCGAACGAAAAGAACCTTAGCACGCGTGGGCGCAGCAGCTTTGTTTTCCGTCATGCTCGGCGTCTCGGGCACCGCACTGGCTGAACCGCATGGCGGAGGCGCCCACGGTGGCGGCTTTCACGGCGGGGGGTTTCACGGCGGGGGGTTTCACGGCGGCGGGTTTCACGGCGGGGGCTTTCACGGCGGCGGCTTTCATGCCGGGCGGTTTCACGGCGGTTTCAATCACGGGTTCTATCCCGGGTTTTATCCCGGGTTCGGGCTCGGAGTGGCGCTCGGGTCGGTCTATCCGTGGGGCTGGGGCGGTTACCCGTCCGGCTATGGCTATTACGGCTATGCCGGTCCCTATACCGCGCAGAATTGGTACTATTGCTCAAACCCAGCCGGCTATTACCCCTATGTGACGCAGTGCTACGGCCCGTGGCAGGTCGTGCCGGCCGGCTGACGCCAGCTTTCCGGTCGCTTTGGCAGAGTGCCGACTGTCCGAGGCGGGCTTCGCGGCACGGCGCGCAGCGCCTCGCGGCAGAGAGCGAAATGCCGCGACATCGCTGGGCTTGGCAACGTGGTGAACCGAAAGATTTTCGGGAATTGCCGCTTGCGTTGGCGATAAATCGGCGTATCTATCGGGCTCTCGACGCACTCGCACGTGCCTATGGCCCATGGTGGTTATGCAACGACGTAACGCGTCCTTTTTGGTCGTCCGGCCGCAAGGCCGGTCCCGAGAGGGAGGTCGATATGGTTGCTATCCGACTGAGGGGCGTGGTGCCCTGCCCTGACGCGAACCTTCGCGGGACGCGCCTGCGCGGGCGGGGCAACCGGGTCATCGACCCGAGTAGTTTAAGCTAAGCAGCAAAATACAACCGGGCCGGTCCAAGACCGGGCCGGCATTGGATTTGGTTCGCGCTCGGCCAGCCCGGGAGCGCGCCCATGCGACGTTTGTCGCTGGCGCGTATCCCGGCGCCGTCCGGCCGCACCTGCTTCGCTTAGCCGCTTTGCGCAAGGATGACCCCCGGAATGAATGAGAGGATCGCGCGCTTCCTCGCCGACAACTCGCCTGAAACCCCATGCCTCGTTGTCGATCTCGAGGCAATCGCCAGGGCATATGATGCACTGTGCCGGCACCTGCCGCTGGCACGCGTTTTCTACGCGGTCAAAGCCAATCCGGCGCCGGCGATCGTCGGGATGCTCGAGCGCAAGGGCGCCAATTTCGACGTGGCGAGCCGTGGCGAGATCGAGCTGTGCCTCGACAATGGCGTCACCGCCGAGCGTTTGTCTTTCGGCAATACGATAAAAAAGGAAAAGGACATTGCCTTTGCCTATGACGCGGGCTTGCGGCTTTTTGCCTTCGACAGCGCGCAGGAGCTCGACAAATTGGCGCGGGCGGCGCCGGGAGCGCGCGTTTTCTGCCGCATCCTGGTCGATTGCCGGGGGGCCGAGTGGCCGCTGTCGCGCAAATTCGGCTGCACCCCCGAGATGGCGGTCGAGTTGCTGCGGCGGGCTCGCGGGGTCGGTCTCGACCCCTATGGCGTCTCGTTCCATGTCGGCTCGCAGCAGACCGATCTCGGGCAGTGGGACGGCGCGGTCGGTGCCGCGGCACGGATGTTTTCGCTGCTCGCCGAAGCCGACATCGACCTGCGCATGGTCAATATCGGCGGCGGTTTTCCGGCGCATTATACCGGCGAGGTGCCGGCGATCGAGCGTTACGCGCAGGCGGTGACCGCGGCGGTCACCCGGCATTTCGGCAACCACCTGCCGGAAATCATCATCGAGCCCGGCCGCTCGCTGGTCGGCGATGCCGGGGTAATCCAGAGCGAGGTTGTGCTGATTTCCGACAAAGGCGGCGACGACGGGCGCCGTTGGGTCTATCTCGATGTCGGCAAGTTCAACGGCCTCGCCGAAACCATGGATGAGAGCATCAAATACCGCATCGCCACACCCGGGCGCGGCGGCAAGCGCGGGCCCGTTGTTCTTGCCGGGCCGACCTGCGACAGCGCCGACATCCTCTACGAGAAGACTGATTACCGCCTGCCGCTCGGCCTCGAAATCGGCGACAAGGTGGAGATCTTGGCGGCTGGCGCCTATACCGCGAGCTACGCCTCGGTCGGGTTCAACGGCTTTGC
>DATMKU010000375.1:0-2039 GCA_035570935.1 Allostellaceae bacterium | reverse complement strand
CCCCTACCCCATCGTCATGATCCATGGCGGCAGCCAGACCGGCACCAATTTCACCGGCACGCCCGACGGCCGCGAAGGCTGGGCGCAATATTTCCTGCGCCGCGGTTTTGCCGTCTATGTGGTCGATCAGGTGGCGCGCGGGCGCGCCGGCTATTGGAGCGATGGCTACGGCCCAGTCTCAGCGCCCGAGCTCGATCGCGAGCTGCAGCGCTTCGCCGCGCCGGAGCGCTACAAGCTGTGGCCGCAGGCGCATCTGCACACCCAATGGCCCGGCGCGGCGCAGCCGGGTGACCCCATCTTTGACCAGTTCTACGCGTCGCAGTTTCCATCGCTAAAAGATTTCGCCAAGCAACAGGAGCTCAATCGCGACGCCGGCGCGGCGCTGCTCGATAAGATCGGCCCGGCAATCCTGCTCACCCACTCGCAATCCGGCGCCATGGGCTGGCCGATCGCCGATAAGCGGCCGAACCTGGTGAAGGCGATCGTCGCTATCGAACCGAGCGGCCCGCCGGCTCACGACGTCGAGTTCAAGGGCGCTCCCGACTGGTTCAGCGATGTCGCCAAGATCAAGATTTCCGGCCTCGGCGACGTGCCGCTCACCTACGATCCGCCGCTCAAGGATGGCGAGGAGCTTGCCTTTGTGCGCCAGGACAAGCCGGAAAAACCCGATCTGGTGCGCTGCTGGTCGCAAGCCCAGCCGGCGCGCAAGCTGGCCAACCTCAAGGACATCCCGATCTTGATCATCTCGTCGGAAGCGTCCTATCACGCCTCCTACGATCACTGCACCGCCGCCTATCTGACCCAGGCCGGCGTCGCCAACACCTTCATCCATCTCGCCGACCGCGGCATCCACGGCAACGGCCACATGATGATGCTGGAGAAGAACAGCGACGCCATCGCCGGCGTCATCGAAGGCTGGCTGAAGACGCTGCCGGCCAAACCGGCAAGCCGTTCGGCGCAGCGCTAAAAGCCGCACAGATCCGCGGCTTGGCCGTAGCTACGCTTCACGATCCAGCCGCTCTATCGTCGTGGCGGCGAGCCGCAAGTCGGCAGCGAGGTACGGCTCACCGGCGTTCTGCGCCTGTTGCGCTCTACCCCGCAATTTACGAATGACGTTGACGGGTAATGCCTCAGTTGATTTTTCCGGCCTCAATTGACCGAGACTGGCATCGGCGTCTTCTGCCGCACGAATACGCCTCCAATCTTGTATCCGGTAGTAGATTTCAATAACGACGATGAGCATTAGAACCGGCCCCAGACCCAAAACCAACACAATAGTCGCAAAACCCCCGAGCAGGCAGACAGCGGCGACCGCTATTGCGCCATAGACCAGGTAAAGGATCCTGCGCGCACGGTTATCGCTGACGATGTCAGCCCTTACTCGGTCGGAATATTCGCCCATTTTGTGCTCGCGGCTCCCCAATCTTGCGGCACTTTCGCAGATTTCAAACTGAGGCACTACCCAAAAGTAACCGCCCGTTAACGACAAATATTTACCTTTTCACCGTGCGGAGGTGCGCCTCGGCGTGCGCCGCGCGGGAGTTGCCATGGTCCGTATCGATTTCAACCGGCTGCGCTTTCTGGTCATCGATGACAACGCGCATATGCGGCGCATTCTGCGCACGCTGCTGCATGGCTTTGGCACCCGCGAAGTGTACGAGGCCGAAGACGGCGCCGCCGGCCTCGAGGCCTTCACCCATTACATGCCCGACATCGTGCTCGCCGACTGGGTGATGCCGATCTTCGACGGCCTGGAATTGACGCAGATGATCCGGCAACAGGGCGCCAACGCCAACCCTTATGTGCCGATCATCATGCTGACCGGCCACTCCGAGAAGAAGCGCGTCATCGGCGCCCGCGACGCCGGCGTCACCGAATTTCTGGCCAAACCGATTTCCGCCAAGGCGCTCTACGAGCGCATCTTCAACGTCGTCGCCAATCCGCGCCCGTTCGTGAAAACCAAAACCTATTTCGGGCCGGATCGGCGCCGCAACGTCAACCCGAACTATGTCGGCCCGGAACGGCGCAAGGGCGGCAAG
>DATMKU010000374.1:0-13660 GCA_035570935.1 Allostellaceae bacterium | reverse complement strand
CGCCCCAGCGCCAGCTCGCCAAGCTCGGTCGACGGGCCGTCGGCGATGATGTCGCCGGCATTGACCTGGTCGCCGACTTTGACCAGCGGCCGCTGGGTGATGCAGGTGTTTTGGTTCGACCGCTGGAACTTCAACAAATTGTAGATGTCGACGCCAGAGGCGGCGGACGAGGTCTCGGCGGTGGCGCGGACGACGACGCGGGTCGCGTCGACCTGGTCGACGGCCCCGGAGCGCCGGGCGATGATCGTGACCCCGGAATCGCGCGCGACCGTCTCTTCCATGCCGGTGCCGACAAGCGGCGCCTCGGCGCGGATCAGCGGCACCGCCTGGCGCTGCATGTTGGAGCCCATCAACGCGCGGTTGGCGTCATCGTTTTCGAGAAACGGGATCAGCGCCGCCGCCACCGACACGAGCTGCTTCGACGACACGTCGATCAGGTCGATGTCCTGCGGCCGCGTCATCACAAAGTCGCCGCCTTTGCGGCAATTGGTCAGATCGGCGACGACCTGGCCCTCGCCGTCGGTCTCGACATTGGCTTGGGCAATCGCGTAGCGGCCCTCGTCCATCGCCGACAGGTAGATCACCTCGTCGGTGACGCGGCCGTCGGCCACCCGGCGGTAGGGGCTTTCGATAAAGCCGTACTGGTTGACCCGGGCATAGGTCGCGAGGCTGTTGATCAGACCGATATTCGGGCCTTCGGGGGTTTCGATCGGGCAGATCCGGCCGTAGTGGGTCGGGTGCACGTCGCGCACCTCAAACCCCGCGCGCTCGCGCGTCAGCCCGCCCGGGCCCAGCGCCGACAGCCGCCGCTTGTGGGTAATTTCCGAGAGCGGGTTGGTCTGGTCCATGAACTGCGACAGCTGCGAGGAGCCGAAAAACTCGCGCACCGCCGCCGCCGCCGGCTTGGCGTTGATCAAATCGTGCGGCATCACCGTGTCGATCTCGACCGAACTCATCCGCTCGCGGATCGCCCGCTCCATGCGCAACAGGCCGATGCGGTACTGATTTTCCATCAGCTCGCCGACCGAGCGCACCCGGCGATTGCCGAGATGGTCGATGTCGTCGATCTCGCCGCGGCCGTCCTTCAGCTCGACCAGCACCTTGAGGATCGCCAGGATGTCGGCCTTGCGCAGCGTGCGCACGGTGTCGTCGGTTTCGAGACCGAGCCGCGAGTTCATCTTGACCCGGCCGACCGCCGAAAGGTCGTAGCGCTCGGAGTCGAAAAACAGGCTGTTGAACAGCGTCTCGGCGGTTTCCAGGGTCGGCGGCTCGCCCGGGCGCATGACCCGGTAAATATCGATCAGCGCGTCCTCGCGGGTGGCGTTTTTGTCGATCGCGAGCGTGCTGCGGATGTAGGGGCCGACGGTGACGTGGTCTATGTCGAGCACCGGCAATTCGGCAATCCCGATCTCGACCACCTGCGCCAACGCCGCGGCGGTAATCTCATCGCCGGCTTCGAAATAAACCTCGCCGGTTTGTTCGTTGATCAGGTCGGCGGCGTAATAGCGGCCGATCAGTTCCTCGTCGCGGACAAGGATGTCCTCGAGCCCGGCGTCGCGCAGCCGCCGCGCCGCGCGCGGCGTCATCCGCTCGCCCGCCGGAAGCACGACCTCGCCGCTGCGCGCATCGCGCAGATCGTTGGTCAGCTTGCCCTTGAAGTGATCGGGGTTGAACTGGGCCATCCAGCCTTGCGGGCCGTGGCGAAAGACGATCGTCCGGTAGAACCACGAAAGAATCTCTTCCTTCGCCATGCCGGCGGCCTCTCCGGGCTGCAGCGGCTTGGCGTCGGCCCGGCGCTGCGCGCGAAGCTCCTCGGTGGCAGCGTCGTCGAGCGCCATCAGGAGGGTTGTCGCCGGCAATTTGCGGCGCCGGTCGATGCGCACGTAGACGTGGTCCTTGGCGTCGAACTCGAAATCGAGCCATGAGCCGCGATACGGAATGACCCGCGCGGCGAACAGGTATTTGCCCGAAGAATGGGTCTTGCCCTTGTCATGGTCGAAGAACACGCCCGGGCTGCGGTGCATCTGCGAAACAATCACCCGCTCGGTGCCGTTGATGATGAACGTGCCGTTCTTTGTCATCAGCGGCATGTCGCCCATGTAGACGTCCTGCTCCTTGATGTCGCGGATCGAGCGCGCGCCGGTGTCCTCATCGACATCCCACACGACCAGGCGCAGCGTGACCTTCAACGGCGCGGCAAAGGTGATGCCGCGCTGCTGGCACTCATCGACCTCGTATTTCTGCGTTTCCAGCTCGTAGCGCACGAATTCGAGCTGTGCACGCTCCGAAAAGTCGCGGATCGGGAACACCGATCTCAGCACTTCCTGCAAGCCGACATTGGCCCGCTGTTCGGGCATTGTGCCCATTTGCAGAAAATGATCGTACGAACTCTTCTGGACCTCGATCAGGTTCGGCATCGGCGCGACCTCGGGGACGCGTCCGAAGCTTTTGCGGATGCGTTTCTTACCCGTAAAGGATATAGCCATTATGCTCCTCGCTACGGGCCGCCGAGGCGGACCCGATCTCGGTTTGACGGACGAACTCCGTTCGCAGCGGCCGCAAACACGGCCGCGGCGCGGCAAACGGCGCCAGCCGATTGCCCGTCCTGGCAACTGTCGCCAGGCCGGCCATCCGGCTGAGCGGTCCCGCGTTCCTCCCGATAGACGCCAACGTCAGACGCCGAAACCCGGCGTGCGCGACGGATCGCGCCCCGGTTTGCAGGTCTTGCTTTCGGGCGCGGCGGCCAGGGTCGTTTGGGCGCCGGCCGCCGTTCGAACAAAGTTCGTGACAGACCTACTTTATCTCGACAGTCGCACCCGCATCTTCAAGCTGCTTTTTGATTTTTTCTGCCTCCTCCTTGTTCACCCCTTCTTTGACCAGCTTCGGCGCGGCCTCGACGAGATCCTTGGCCTCCTTCAAGCCGAGGCTAGTGATCGCCCTTACCTCTTTGATTACATTTATTTTCTTCTCGCCGATCGCGGCCAGGATGACGTCGAATTCGGTCTGTTCGACCGCCGCTTCCGCCGGCGCCGCCGCGGCGGCCGCCGCCACCGCGACCGGCGCAGCCGCCGAAACGCCCCATTTTTCTTCGAGCATTTTCGACAGCTGCGAAGCTTCGATCACGCTCAAGGCCGACAGTTGATCGACCAAACTCGCCAAATCCGGCATCTTCTACTCCTAGCTCCAAGACCAAAGTTGAGCACCCACAGCAGCTATTCCGCACCGCCCGCCGCTTCGGCGCCCGCTGCTTCGGCGCCCGCTGCTTCGGCGTACGCCGCCAACACCCGGGCGAGCTGAGCCGCGGGAGCCTGCAGCACACCGGCGATCCGCGTCGCCGGCGCCACCAACAGCCCGACCAGCCTGGCGCGCAGTGCGTCGAGCGACGGCAGGCTCGCCAGCTCTTTGACCCCGGCCGCGTCCATGACCTCGCCGGCAAGCCCGCCGCCGATGATCGTCAGCTTGTCGTTGCGGTTGGCGTATTCGACCGCGACCTTGGCCGCCGCCACCGGGTCGCGCGAAAAGGCGATCGCGGTCGGTCCGGTGAACAGCGGCGTCAATCCCGCAAACGGCGTGCCGTCGAGCGCGCGCTTCGCCAGCCGGTTTTTGGTCACCCGAAAGCGCGCCCCGACGGCGCGCATCTGGCGCCGCAACTGCGTCGCCTCGGCAACGGTCATGCCCGACTGATGGGTCACAACGACGCAGGTCGTGTCGGCGAGATCGTGCTGCAGCGTCTCGACCAGCTTCTGTTTTTGTCCTCGCTCCACGCCGCTCTCCGAACTCGCTCCGCACATTTCGTTATCGCGGGCGCCACGGCTGGGCGGTCGGCCCGCCGCCGTGCCGCGCCCGCCTGACCACGCCCCGGCTGCCTACGCCCTGGCTTCCTCCGCCAGATCCGCCAATTCGAGCTTGACGCCGGGCCCCATCGTCGAGCTCAAGCTCACCTTCTTGATATAGGTGCCTTTGACGCCGCTCGGCTTGTTGCGGGTGATGGCGCCGACAAAGGCGCGCACATTATCCGCAAGCGCCTCGTCGGTAAAGCTTGCTTTGCCGACCCCGGCATGCACCAGCCCGGCTTTTTCGGCCCGGAACTCGACCTGGCCGCCTTTGGCCGCGCGCACCGCTTCGCCGACATTTTGCGTCACCGTGCCGAGCCTGGGGTTCGGCATCAGCCCGCGCGGACCGAGGATCTTGCCGAGCCGGCCGACCAGCGCCATCAGGTCCGGGGTGGCGATGGCGCGATCGAAGTTGATCTCGCCGGCCTGGACCTTTTCGGCGAGTTCCTCGGCGCCGACCACATCGGCGCCGGCGGTTTCGGCCTCCTTCGCCTTGTCGCCGCGGGCGAAGACCGCGACCCGCACCGTCTTGCCGGTGCCGTGCGGCAGCATCACCGTGCCGCGCAAATTCTGGTCCTGCTTGCGCGGGTCGATGTTGAGGTTCATCGCGACCTCGACCGTCTCGTCGAACTTCGCCGTCGCCCGCGACTTGATTAGCTTGACCGCTTCGCCGAGCTGATGCGCCTTTACCGGGTCGATCCCGTCATAGGCCTTCTTCAGCCGCTTACCAATTTTGGCCATGGTTTTTCACTCCACCACTTCGAGCCCCATCGAGCGCGCTGAACCGACCAGCATGCGGCAGGCGCCGTCGACATCCTTGGCGTTGAGGTCCGGCATCTTCTTTTCCGCGATTTCGCGGAGCTGCGCCATCGTAACCCGGCCGACGGAGCTGCCCTTGCCGGTGGTCTGCGAGCCCTTCTCGATCCCCGCCGCCTTTTTCAGAAAAAAGCTGTTGGGCGGGCTCTTGGTCACAAAGGTGAACGAGCGGTCGCCAAAGGCCGTGATCACGACCGGGATCGGCATGCCGGGTTCGAGGTTCTGCGTCGCGGCGTTGAACGCCTTGCAGAACTCCATGATGTTAAGCCCGCGCTGGCCGAGCGCCGGGCCGATCGGCGGCGATGGGTTCGCCTTGCCGGCCGGGACCTGCAGTTTGATGATGCCGACGACTTTTTTTGCCATTTACTGTCTCTCGCTGACCGGATCATTCGTGACAGGGTTGCCCCTCGCCCTCCCGCGGCGCGGAGAGCGGGCCGCCTCCGCCGCCGCCTACACCTTCTCGACCTGGGAATATTCGAGCTCGACCGGGGTCGCGCGCCCAAAGATCGACACCGCGACCTTGACCCGCGCCTTCTCCTCGTCGACCTCCTCGACCAATCCGTTGAACGACGTAAACGGCCCGTCGCAGACCCGCACCTGCTCGCCGACCTCGAAGGTGATCGACGGCTTCGGCCGCTCGATCCCCTCTTGGACCTGGTGCATGATGCGCGCCGCCTCGTGGTCGCTGATCGGCGACGGCTGGCCGCGGCCGCCTAGAAAGCCGGTGACTTTGGCGGTATTCTTGACCAGATGCCAGGTTTCGTCGCTGAGGTCCATCTTGATCAGCACATAGCCCGGAAAGAACTTGCGCTCGGAGTTGACCTTGGCGCCGCGCCTGACCTCGACGACCTCCTCGGTCGGCACCAGGATCTGCTCGAACTTGTCGGTCACGCCTTTTTGCTCGGCCTGCTCGCGGATCGCGGCCGCGACTTTTTTCTCGAAGCCCGAATAGACGTGGATCACGTACCAGCGGTTTGTCATCGGTCTTTCCCGCTAGCTCCCCAGCCCGAAGATCAGACGCACGCCGGCCGAACAGAGCTGGTCGACAAGAAAGAAAAAGCCGGCGGCGATAAACACCATGACAAAAACCATCGCCGTGGTGGTGACGGTCTCCTTGCGGGTCGGCCAGGTGACGCGCGAAACCTCCTGCCGCACCTCCTCGACGAATTTGGTTGGACTGGTTCTTGCCATGATCACAAACGATTCGCGCTTACAATTACAGATTGCCGCTGATATATGGCGTCGCCTCCGGCCGCATTCCAGCAGGGCCGCGCTGCGGCCGGGCTGGCAGGAGTGGAGGGGCTCGAACCCCCAACCCCCGGTTTTGGAGACCGGTGCTCTACCAATTGAGCTACACTCCTAACCCTTATATTTCAATGGTTTGCTCGTCTCGTGCGGGCGGCAGAACTCTGATTTGCCACCGGATTGCCACCGAACTTACCCGGATTTCGCGGGTGCGCGTTCTACATGGGTTCGGATCGCGCTGTCAATCTTGCTCGCGGCGTCGCGCCCCATACCGGGCAGCAGGTGGCTGTAAGTGTCGATCGTCACCTGGATGCTCGAATGCCCGAGCATCGTTTGCACGACCTTCGGGTGGATCTCGCTCGCCAACAGCATCGAGGCAAAGCCGTGCCGGAGCCCGTGGAAGGTGACGGCCAGATCAAGCCGCCGGCACAGCATGCGGAACGCCTTCGACACCCGGCGCGGGCTCAGCGGGCGCCCCAACGGGTCACAGCACACCAGGTCATGATCCTGCCAGTCGCGACCCATGCGCAACCGCTCTTCGGCCTGGCGCCCCCGGTGGCGGCGCAATGCCTCGACCGCGAACGCCGGCAGGTCAACGCGGCGCCGGCCGCGCTCGGTTTTCGGCTCCTTGAACGAAAGCCCGCCGGCGTCGGTTTCCTCGAGTGTGCGCGCGATCGACGCGGTCGCCGCGTCGAGATCGACATCGGCCCAGCGCAGCGCCAGCAGCTCGCCGCGACGGCACCCGGTGGCAACGGCGAGGACGACAGGCATATAGAACCACTGGCTTTCGGCCGCGTCCAGCAACCGTCCGGTGGCGGCGCCGTCGAGAGTTTTCATTTCGGTTCGCGCCGGTCGCGGCGGCTCGACGCGCTCGCACGGATTGCGCGGGATCAGCCCGAGCCGCACGGCATGCCCCAGCGCTGCGCTCAACACGCGATGGTGATGATGAACGGTGCGCGCCGATAGCGCCGTCGAACCGTCCGGCCGCGGTGCCCCGCGCCATCCGGCAGCAAGCGCGGTGGCATGAGCCGCCTCAATTTGCCCTGGTGAAACCTTGATCAGCGCGCCGGCGCCGAGTGTCGGGATCAGATGGACGCGAGCGATTTGCTCGTAACGCTCGGCCGTCTTGGCGCTCACCTGCGTTCGAATGTGCTTGAACCAGGTTGCAAGATAGGCGCTGACAGTCAGCGTCGCCGGCGCGCCGGCGAGTTCGCCCTCCTGCGCCTGCGTCATCAGCTTGTTCAATCGGTCCTGCGCCTGGCGCTTCGTCCCCTTGAAGGTGACGTATTTCGTCTTGCGGCGCCCATCATCGGCCGCCAGGTCAAACTTCAATTCCCACACGTTCGGCCCGCGCGATCGAATGTGCCCTTTCATGAAGCTATCCCCTTCCGCGCGTTATGAAAATCGAACCGGCATTGGTCCGAGCAGAACCGCGACTTGGCGCGACGCGCCTTGCCTGGGCCGCGCTCGAACCACTTCCCGCAGCCGTCGCATGCCTTGATCTCTTTCAGCTCGGCGACGGCTTGGAAAAATTGCAGGCGCATCGCCGACAACAGAGAGTTGGGTCTGAGCGCCAGGCGCGGGCGCCCCTCGCGCCAGGAGAGCCCGCCGGCAATGGAGGCCGGCCGCAGGTCGTCCGGGTCGACTTGCCAAAGCAGCTCGGCCGGGTTGCCGCTTTGCCAGATGTCGACCAGAAGCCGAAACCGCTGGATATGGCGCAGCCAAAGCCACACCGCTTCGCCGCCGGCGGGGTTGCGCAGCGTGCCGAGCAGCAACCCGAATCGCGACGCGAACTCTCGGGCGCCGTCCGCGTGCTGAGCCGTATCGGCGAAAAGCAGGAACAAATACGGCTCGTCGGCGAGCGGCCGGCGTCGTTCGAGTTCGGAGCTTTTGGGGTCAAGGTGAAGGCCGGACAGGTCGGCGGTCAGCAACGTCGGTTCGTCCGAGCGCGGTCCGTAATCGTGCACCTCATAGCCGCCGACCGCCACCGGCCACTCGAAATCGATATCAACGATTGCCATCGCGCTACACGGCTTTACACGGATAATACGATTTTCAATATATCTCCTTGCGTCCCGATCGTCAAGCGGCATCATCGATCCGCTGCAACTCAAACGGAAAGTGATCGATGACTACACCCACGAAAGGACGCCGCCGGCCGGCGGTGCGGCGCGTTCGGCCGGCCCCGCCTGGCTGGGTCCGAGTTCCCGACTTCGCCCGGCAGAACGGACTTGGTGTCAATCAGATTTATGCCGCGTGCAAACGGGGCGAATTGGCGCATATCCGCCTCGGCGGCACGGTCCTGGTCGCGGAGGACGCCTTCGCGCGCCGGTTGGCTGCGACCATGCCGAAGGATGGCGCGTCATGATGCCGCCGACGATCTTTGTCGACGCACGCGAGGCGGTGCAGATGACGCGCGAGCGATTCGCCTGCGGCGCCGAGCAGGCCGCCGCCTATCTCGAAGACCAGATCGCCGCCGGCGAGATCGAACCCGACTGGTCCGAAGGAAAGCTCGATCCCGGCGGCGCCTTCGACTGGTTTCAGGGCGTCGTCTGGCGCACATCGACGTTGCAGGATCGCGCGATCGGCGCGGGTCCCGACCCGACGTTTCGCGCGCATCGGCGCACCTAGCCATTTCGCTTGCGCCGCCAGCAACTCGCCGATCGCCTCATCACGGCCGCGGTGGCAACCATTGTTGACCAGCAAACGCACACGCGACCTCGGCCGGTGCTGTCCGAGGTAATTACGGACATGCGCGGCTACATCGCCGAGCACGACGGCGTCGATCTGCGGGAAATCCCAAGAAAAGAACTCGAACACATGTTTGGGGTGAGCCGCGATTCGGTCAGGCGGGCATTGCGCGAAATCTATCTCGACGCGGACTGATGGCGCTCGCCGCATTGCCGCCATAATTCAGCTGCGCTGAGGCGCGCCAGCTTGTCCAACCCCTGAAAACGCGCGGGCGCGGGCGATGGCGCTGAACTGTGGCCGTTGCGCAACGTCGATGTTGCACGCGGCGAGGGCGCGCATCCTTTGGGAGAGCCGTCGGTGATGACGGCTCAACCGAAGGCTTCCCGATGCAACCTCAAAGTTACCAAGCCCAGCCTGCGGCGGTGCCGCCGTGGCAGCGTTGCACCGCGCCCGCGTGCATTTACGGAATGATTTACGCCTTGATCGAGGAATTGGGTGATCGCTGTCTCGCCAAAGAGACCGACGCTGGCGAGCAACGCCAGCTGGCGGCGCTCAACGCTGTTGCGCAGCAGCTGTTGTCGGTGCTGACCACCGCGCCCGCCGCCCGCGTGCCGCAGATGTTCGACGAGCTGCGCCGCCGATACCACCGCGCCCAAAGGTGCACCGATCGCGGCGTGCCGGTCGAAAAATTGCTGACCTTGGCGCGGCCGATCCCGCCAGGACGGTTTCGTCTTGACATTCCGAGTTTGTGTTGGGCGGCGGTCGCGCGCCTCCGCGAGGCGATCGAGCAATGCGTCGCCGCTGGTCGCGACCCGAAACGGCTTGAGCAACTGCGGATCGTCGCTGCCCTCGAAAACGATCTACGCCAGGTCATTGCTGCCCTGCACCGCCACGAGATCACCTGGGATCAGTCGGCAGGGCGCACCGCGGCCTTGTTCTCCGGCGCCGACGCCGCGATCGGCGACGAATTGTCGGCGATCTTCGGCGAGGCGGAAAGCCTGCCGCAATTGGCGCAGGCCAGACAGTGAGCGGGGTTCCTCCGAAGCCATCCATGCGCCTCATCGAGTTCAGCCCGTCGGCCCAAGGATCGCGCGTTGGCTTCTGCAAGATCGAATTGCCGAACGGATTGACGATCAACGGCGTGCATGTCCACCGCGGGCCGCTCGGCACGCCCTTCGCGTTGCTGCCCGGAGCGCCCCACATCGACCGGGACGGCATGCAAAAACGCGACCTCAAGGGCAACCGCATGTGGCGCCCGATTTTGCGATGGCGCAACAAGGCCCTCCAGGAAGGTTGGAGCGCGAAGGTCGTGGAGCTGGTTCGCGCCGCGCATCCCGGCGCGTTTCGCGACAGCGCCGCATGACACCGCTTGACGCAGCGCTGCGCTATGCCGTCCGCGGTTGGGCAGTGTTTCCGTGCCGATCGGCCGGGACCCGGCGCAAGCAGCCGCTGACCGCGCGCGGGTTTCTCGACGCGAGCACAGAGACCACGATCATCGAGGATTGGTGGCGCCGCTGGCCCGACGCTTTGATCGGCTTGCCGACCGGCCGATGCTCCCGGCTTGTCGTCCTTGACATCGACGTCAAGGATCCCAAGGCGAACGGCTTCGATGCACTCGACGAGCTCGGCCTCGCGCCGTTGCCGGCCGCTCCACTGGTGCACACCGCTTCGGGCGGGCTCCACGTGTATTTTGCCGCCGGCGAGCTCGAGCTGAGGAATTCGGCCTCACAGATCGGCGCGGGTCTCGATGTGCGCGGCGATGGCGGTTACGTCATCGTACCATCCCGGGGATCTGGGTACCGCTGGGATCCGCATCACCATTTCGGAACCGTCGTACCGCCCACCGCTCCCGCCTGTCTATGGCCGCCGGTAGCCTCGCGCGAAGCGTCTCGCGCACCGCCGGTGCGGCCGTCACGCTTTCTGATGCCCTACGCCGAGCGCGCACTCGACAGCGCCTGCCGGTCGATCACCAGTGCCCCTCGGGGCGAGCAGGAGCGCACCCTGAACAGCGAGACGTTTTCGATCGGCAGGCAAGCCGCCGGCGCCGGCGGCTTGCCTGCCAATCTCGCCCGCCGCGTGCTGCACTGGGCAGCGTCGCAAATGCCGAGCCACAATCCGCGGCGGCCGTGGCAGCCCGCCGAGCTCGCCCGCAAGGTCGACCGCGCTTTTGACGCCGGCATGCGACAGCCGCGGGCGGCGCGTCGTGGCTGATTTGCGAGATGTCAGCGCCCTCCTCGCCGAGGAAATTGACGCCGGACGGCGACCCATCGTCCGCATCAAAGGCGGTGATTATTCGGAAGTCATCGACCAGGCCGAGGCGCACCTGGTCGCCGCCGAGCCCCACATCTTCCACCGCGATCAGCAGCTGGTCTACGTCGCCCCTGGCGAATTCGAGATCGCCGGTGGCCTCAAGGCAATCGGTCTGCGGGCGTTTCCGTTCGGGGTTCACAACCTGATGGAAGCGATGGGGCGCAGCAGCGATTTCCGCAAATTTGTCGTGCGCAGCGACGATTGGCGCTCGATCGACTGCCCCGAGAAGGTCGCGCAAGGCTACCTGACCCGCGTTCAGCAATGGCGTGTTCCTCTGCTGATGGGGATATCGACGACGCCGGTGCTGTTGCCCGACGGGCGGATCATCGAAGCAGAAGGATACGACAGAGAGACCGGCATCTTTCTTGACACCCAGGGCGTAGAATTTCCCGCGATCGCCAGCAACCCGACAAAGGACGAGGCGGTCGCCGCGCTCAAATTGCACCTCGAACTATTTAGGGATTTCCCCTTCCTCGCCAAGGTCGACCGAGCGGTCGCGGTGGCTCAGACTCTCACCTTGCTGGCCCGGCGCTGCTTCGCACATTCGCCCGCCTTCGCCGCCGGTTCAGGCAAAACCACGGCCCAGGGGCTGCCGGGGATAATCGCAACCGGGACCGAGCCGGCGCTTTGCAAATGGAGCCCGAAACCGGAAGAATTCGATAAAGTGCTGGATGCCGCGCTGCTCGCCGGCCGATCGGCGGTGATCATCGACAATATCCCGAAAAGCGTCGTCGTCGACAGCGACCGGCTTTGTCAGGCCCTAACCGAAGACAAGCTCGACGTGCGCCCTTTGGGCCTCTCAAAGGTTCTCACTGTCGACATCCGCGGTCTGACGGTGTTTCTCAATGGCAATGGCCTGGCGATCGGCGGCGACATTCCTCGGCGGGTCGTCAGAATGCAGCTCGACGCCGAGTGCGAGAACCCCGAGCTGCGCGAGCTTAGCGGCGTCGCGGCGCTGAAGCGGAAAGTGCGAGCAGCTCGTCCCGAGCTCGTCGCAGGCGGCTTGACAATCATCGGCTACTATCTGCAGGCCGGCTGCCCCGAGCAGGTGCATCAGGTCGGTTCTTTCGAGGAGTGGTGCGCGCTGATCCCGAGCGCCTTGGTGCACCTCGGCCTCGCCGACGCCACTGCCTCGATTCGTCAGGTGCAAAACGACGATGCCGGCCGCGGCGATCTCGCCAGCGTGCTGCTGGCCTGGCACGCCGAATTCGGCGATGTCTACGTCACTGCCAAGATCGCAGCCGATCGCGCCGACCCTGCCCCGCCATTGCTCACGAGCACCGACCCCGCCACCCTGGCCTTTCGGGAGCGCTAACCATGGTGGGGCGCGACCGCAACGGACGCATGACTGCGAAGCGCCTTGGCAGGTGGCTGATGAGCCACCAAGGCACGATCGTCAACGGGTATCGTTTCGTCTGCGATTACGACCGACCAAGATGAAAGTCTGGCGGGCGCAGAAGCTATGAAGCCATTGGTTGATAGTTTGTCCCGTGCAGGGTTTGCAGGGTTTGTAGGGTATTTCTACCCCCCTACGTAGGTGATTTGGCAGAACAAAAAGAGAACAGTAACAGATTGTAAATGCCAAAATAGGGTAGGCTGGGGGTAGAAATACCCTACAAACCCTGCAAACCCTGCATCCGCTCGGCGCCCCATCGATGCCTGCCGGGCCAGCGATGTGCGCGATTGGCGAGAGCGGATTAAATAATGGGGCGATACGGTACTGACGGTTTCGACGGCCGCCTCAAAGCTCGGGGCGGGTCGAAAAGCGTCTCTCGAAAGGCGCCTCTCGATGGCCGCTGTGCCCCAGGGTGCCAGAAAGTGGCGAGGCCGCTCGGCCGGGGGTTTTCTAAAACGGTTCTACATTGCGTCATTGTGTCATTGCGTCAGAAACCAAAGCGCGCACCGCTGTCGAAGCCTCGAAGCCTCGCGGCGGAGCTGGCCGACCGTCCATCGCTTCGGTCGGGGGCTGCGGTGAGGCTTCGAGGATGGCTATCCGACACGGTTGTGCGGCGCGCTCAACCGCGAACAGACAAGGAACGGAGGACTGTCGGGTGGCATCGCCGGTGGCGAGCATCGCACCGAGCGGCGGAAACGTTTGCGATATCAATACAGTGTTGGGCACAGGGAACCGGTCCGAAAGACCGGTGCCACATCATCGAGGAGGGTTGCAACCCGCTGATCAGCCGGTCATCACACCGGCCGCCGCCGCTCTATGCCGGGAAATCCCGCGCATTGGCGATCGGCGAGGGGGTACCCCGGTTTTCGCGCGCGCCGGCCAGTCGTACCCCTGGCAGTGTGCTTTTGGACCCTGCGGGGAGTTTTGACCTTTGGCCGCGAAACTTGACACAAAAACGGGAACCGGCGGGTCGAGGCCAGCGGGCGCAGGCATGGCGCAGAGAGTGACGCGACGCGACAAAAGGGAACAAAATACAAAGAAACAATACAATCGACGACAAGACTAGAAAACGACAACAGTGGCCGATCCACTTGAAATCGACGCGGCGGTGTGATTATATCCATCCTTATGGCAAGTAACCCTGTGATCCTGACCTGCCAGGATCTGCGCGCTCGCGGCTACGTGCGGCTGACCAAGCACCAGCTCGGCCGGCTTGAGGCCCAAGGCGCCTTCCCGCAACGGGTGAGGCTCAGCCCCCGGCGCCTTGGCTGGGTCGAGGCCGAGGTCGAGGCCTGGCTCCAGGCGCGGATCGACGCGCGCGAGCTGCCGCAGCAAGCGGCGTGAGGAGACACAGCGACATGAACTGCGA
>DATMKU010000373.1:0-5317 GCA_035570935.1 Allostellaceae bacterium | reverse complement strand
CGCGGAACACGACGGTTTCCCCATGACAGGATCTACGGAAGCCTGGGCGTTCTGGCGCTGGATTACCGCCGTGTGCCTCACAATGAACCCAGTCGGAAAGCCGGATGCGGGAAATCCGCATGTCCGGTTTGATGAGCGGGGAGGGGAAACGGGACCGGCCCAACAGCCTGAAACCGCGCCCTTCCTCGACTCTACACGACAAGAAGCGGCTTCTCGCCTCTGCAAGGAGTCGGCATGATCTCCTTGGCAGCCGGCAGAGGCAGGAGCCAACGATGCTCTTTGGTCGAAAAACGGTCGTCGTTCGCACAAGGCCCGAGCTTGACCATGCAATAGCGAATACACAGGCCCGGCAGATCGTCGTTGATGGGGACAACGAACTGCTTTCCTATGCAGAGCAGGTGGTCAATCCGCAGTCCGAGAACATCAGCGGCGGCACATGGGAGTTTGGGGCGCACCGCCTCGTGGTTTCAGAAGAAAACGCCGCGCCATTATTATCTCCATTATCCGACCGCGCGATCGGATTGGCCTCCGGCGGCGACCTACCCGCCATCATCGCCGTCCGGCGCAAAGTGCCGATCAGCGCCGTAATCATAGGAGCGCTGGTATCGCTGCTTTTCCTAGCGGGTGCACTATTTCTATGGTTCCTGCCGGCTTCCACCCCGACGGCCCCGGCTCCTATCTTGTTGCCCCCCCGTGGCTTGGACTTCAATGGCGTAGCGAAAGTCGGATGGATAATCGTAGCATTGGTTGCAATCATTGCAGCCTATCGTATAGTCACCAAGGCGATTGAGGGCGACCGGAATGTTGACTTGGCATGGAAGATCACAGAAAAGGTTAGCGGACGATTGGTTATAAAAAGAGTGGAAGTGGGACGCGTAACCGTTCGACCCAACCGCAAGACGAAGGAATAACACTTTTTCATCGACGCCCAGCTGCATACGATCCCGGCGGTCCACAATTCTTGATTAATGCGAAGGCGCGGCCGGAGCGCTGGAGCGGAAAAGCCGCGCCGACACCTGCGAATTGAGTTGGTGACTGCGAGCGCCGCCAGTGCAGCGGGCGACCGCGAACCCCGAGCCGTCGGGATCGCTTTGCCTGACCTTACGCGGATTTGTGGCCGGGAGAGAGTAGCCGCGTCATCGCGCGGAAAACAGCGGCTTGCCGATCGTGTCGGGAAAGAAATAGTCGAGCGACAGATTGAACTGAGCGGCTACGCCGAGACCGGTAGCGGCGCCGCGGCCGGCCGGCACCAGGGCCTCGATCGTAAACTCCCAGCCCTCTCCGGAATAGTTGACGCCGGGGCCGAAAGTCGCGCTTGGTCGGTTGCTCCCTCGGTTGCTGGTCGGCGTCACGACAAAGGTCTCGACCAGCGGTGTCATCCCGCGCAGTAGGTCGGGCAGGTCAAAGGCCCTGACCTTCGATTGCAGATACGGGATCGAATATTCGACGGCAATGCCGGTCAAGAGATTGTCGGGGCGCGGCGCGGCGTCAGCTAACTGGTAGCCGATGCTGCCCGTGACGGCAAGCGGCCGGAGATAGCCGATGTCCAGGTCGGCCATACCCTTGGCGAAATAGATGGTCGGCGTGGTCGCTCCTTGCGGCGAGGCGCCAATCCGCCGCGTGCCGGTGCCGCCCCACTCACGATCGACGCCGACCGACACCAATGCTTCCCGCAGCGGATCGAGAACCGCGAGATATTGCGTAACCATCTCCAGGTTCTGCCAGCCGGTGTTGCCCCCGAGCCAGGTGTAGTCCTCTTCGAACCGCACCCCGAGGCGTTCTGTCAATGTCTTGGCAAAGTTGAGGGCGAGATCGGTCGAGCGGCTCTCCGCCACCGGCTGGGTCGTCGGCGTTAAATAGATCTGGTCGGCGGGTGCGACCTGCGGCAACAGGATCATTGCCGGGAAAGTGCGATCGCCGGCGGACGTATATGCAGATGCGAGGTGTGGCCAGGATGCGAGCAAGGCAGCCGCAAGCATCGGCTTGCCGGAGCAGCGTGGGCGAAATGCCGAGGCCTTCATTAGCTATTTGGTGGTCCTGACGTAAATGCCATCCCAAGACTCCGGCGGCGCGGTCTTCAGAGTGGCGCACCGGCCTGCCATAACCAATGGCGGCGAGGTCGCGGTAGCCCCCGGATTGGGATGGTCGGCTTGGCAGCGCCAGATCTCCTCGGCGGCGGCAAAGTCGCCGGCGCGATAGCGTTTCAGCCCCGCCTCATATTGCGCGAGACTGGCGAGCTCGGCGCCATTGGCGGTCGATTTCTCGCCTATCAGCTGATAAACCGAAAAGGCGGTGTCCTTGCCCTTCACTTTGATCCAGTCGAGCTCGCAAAGCACAAAGCGGTCGCCGATTGCCGCCGCCGTGTTGGGTCCGACGACGATGCGACAGCCGTAATCCTCAGGTACGCCCTCCAGCCGCGCGGCGATGTTCACTGTTTCACCGACCGCCGTATAATTGTAGCGTTCTGGCGCGCCGACATTGCCAATCACCGCAGGCCCGGTGTTGAGACCGATCTTGACCGCGTAACCCGGCACGCCGCGCCTGTCGGCATCCGCTTTTGCCTGCATCACACTTGCGACAACGCGCAAAGCCGCCCGCGCTGCGCTAGCCGCATGGTCGGGATCGGGCACCGGCGCACCGAATATCGCCATCACCGCGTCGCCGATAAACTGGTTGACATAGCCGCCGAACGCCTCGACCGCTTCGACCATGAGAGCGTGATAGGAGTTGGTCAGCGCCATCAGCTCTTCAGGGGAGAGCCTGGTTGAAAGCGCGGTAAAGCCCGACAGGTCGGCAAACATGATCGTGACCTCGCGTCGCTCGCCGCCCAGGCGCAATTCGATCTCGCTGTCGACCAAGCGGTCGACGAGGCTCGGGGCGAGATAATGGCAGAACGCCGAGCGGATGCGGCGGCCGACGCGATCGACGACCCAATAACGGAACAGCAGCACCGTCGCGGCAGCGGTCGCGAGCGCAGTCACCGGTTCGATGAGCGGCAGCCACACATTTTTCAGAAATGCCAGCTGCGCCGTAGCCGCCCAAACCGCGATTGGCGATGCCCCGGCCAGCGCTGCCAAACGAGTCGGCAGGACTTCGGTCATAGCCCCAGCCAGCGCTGCCATCAGCAAGACCGCCGCCATTACGACAACCATCCAGCCGCCGGAAACTGCGGTGATGAAATCGCGGCTGACGATTGTGTCGATGATGTTGGCGATGCGCTCCACGCCAGCCATCGGCGTGTTGCTGAATGGCTGAGGGTAACTGTCGCGGCTGCCTACGAAGGAGGCGCCGATCAGGACGATGCGACCGGCGAGGTGTTCGGGCGCCACCCGGCCGGCCAGCAGATCAGCAAAGGAAAAACTTGGGAAAGTACGGGGCGGACCGCGGCAATTGATCAACAGCCGCATCGCCCGATCGGTTGGCACCGTCAGGTTGCCGAGACGGACGCCGGTGCCCAGCGCCAGCGCGACCTGGGGCCAAGCGACGTCAAGATAGGCGGCGGCAGCGCGCATCGGCAAGGAGGGCAGAAAATCGGCCTCGAAAGGCAATGCCACGTAATCGTAGCGCGGCGCACTGTCGCGATCATAGGCGAGCGTCGTATGCCCCAGTCCGGCAGCAGCCGCGGCAAGCGGTGCAATTGGCAGAACCGCCGCCTTGGGACGCAACGGGAAAAGTGGCGGCAGCGGACTCTGGTCGAACCGCGCATAGGCTGCATCCGAGAGCCACGACGGCTCCTCGCCGGGCGTGCCGGCGAACGAAAAGCCAATCGGTAGCAGGACATTGCCGGAGGCGCGTATGGCAGTGGCGAAGCGGCTGTCGCGGTCGCTGTCGGCGAGCCGCTGTAAGGCCGCCCGGAGCTGGTCCGAGTGGTCGACGGTGAGCGCCTCAGCAGCGGCGTGTGCGGCCTGGCGCAGATCAGCGGGTAACGGCTCGTCGGGTTCGGTGAACAAGAGATCGAAGGCGACGACTTTCGCACCGGCGTGATCGAGAATTTCGAGAGCGCGGGCGAAAAGGGTGCGCGAAAGCGGCCACCGTCCAAGCCTCTCAAGGCTGCGATCGTCGACCAAAATAATGGTCACTTCCGGTCCCGGCGGGCGGGCCCCGCGCAGGCGAAAACGCAAGTCGAGGGACGCCGTCTCGAGCCCACGGATAATCGGATTGTCGGCAAAGACGGTAAACAACAGCACCACGACAGCTGCGGCTATCAGCGCCAGCCCCGCCGAGCGTGCTCCGCGCCGCAGCCTCACGGCGGCGCAGCGTCCAAACTCGTGCGCCGGATGAAATCGTCGAATTCGGCCCCGGTCCATATCCTTGCCGGTACCGGATCCCTGCCGGCTTCGACGCGCGCACCCCAGTGGGCCGGAATGACGATCTCGTGCCCCGTCGCGACGCTCTTTAGACTGACCCGGCCTTCGAGTACGCCGACTTGTGTTGATCCCTGCTGTGCTTCGATGAACCAGTCGGTCGAGCGCACCGCCGCCACGCTGGTCGCCGTGTCGACCTCGAAATGCGGCGAGCCCTTAAGCGCGGACACCACTGCGCGCAATAAACCTTCGCCGAGCGACAGTATTGCTTCGCGGCTCTCTCCGCCATTGCCGACCCGGTAATCGGTGATGGTCAAGCGAGCGCCGGAGGCGATGGAGATGATCGAACCGTCGTTCATCCGCAGTCTCAGCTTTGCCCCGGCCGCCACCTCGAGGGTCTCCGCGACATAAATCGGGTCACCCAATCCCAGCGGCATCCTTCTCCCATCCGTCTCCCCAAAGGACTGCCCGTACAGAGCCAGCACCGCACCGGCTTGCGGCCCCGCCGATGCCGCCCCTCGCACACTGACGAGGGTTAGGACGACGCCGATAGCGGCGATCGGGTGCGGGTTTCGCATGGCGGGGGGTTCCGGCGGCGGCGCGTAGGATCGTAGGCGCGCGCACCGCAAGTGACAAGATCGCAGCCGCCCAAACCCAGCGCAAGCGACCGCCGCCATCACGTCGCATCCATTAGTAGAAAGATTACAATTATCAACACGTTGTTAAGGGGGATGTTATCTTCGCGATATGCACGAGCTTAAGGCCGGGGGTGTCGCCTTGAAGGCAGCATGCGGCTCCGATTGAGGAGATTTCCTCGGGGTTGATTCACCGTCGTCCGGGCGGCGTTCCACCTTTGTCCGCTTATGCGTCTGCGCTTTTATCAACCAAAGGCAGCGATAGCGGACTTGATGGTGATGCCACCGATGCGGGTGCGGCGCATCTCTCGCCCGATGGCGGCACGGAAGACCTGCGGCATCTGCAGTGCCGGCGGCACACGGGACCACAGGGTTCGG
>DATMKU010000372.1:0-4421 GCA_035570935.1 Allostellaceae bacterium | reverse complement strand
TGGAAATTTGGCCTTTGGCCCCTCGCCCGACAGCTGATGGTAGACGATTTCGGCGAGCTGCAGCAGCTTTTGGCGATCGGCCTTGGCGGCGAGGGCGTAGCCAAAATCCTGGTCGGACCAATAAAACACGCCGACGCCATTTTCCTCGCTGTAGCGAAAACCGGTTTCGCCGGCGGTGTCGGAGCGCTCGTACAAGGTCAGGCGATCGCTGCCGTTCTGGTACATGAATTGCGCGGCCGGTCCGCTTTCGGAGGGGAGCAGCCTTCCGCCCATCAGTTGAAACCCGGTCGAACTCAGATCGGGCACGACGAGCGGCCGGCCCAGGCGCTTCGACAGCCACTGCACGAGGTGCGCCTCCTGAGCGGCGGCGACTTCGACCGGATGCTTAACCTCGACCGAAAACACCTGGTGCGCCGCGAGCGCGTCGGCGGTGATCGCGCGTTCGGTCGCAGCCGCCTGCGCGCTTTGGTTCGACGAGAGCAGCCTTGGCCCCCACTCACGCGCCGTCCACCCGCCGATCCCCCCAAATACCAGACAAACGACCGCAGCCGCGACCGCCCCAAGCCGCCAGTAGCGGCGCTGGCGCTGCGCGGCGAGCAGCCGCGCGACCCTCAACCGCGACGGGATCGCTTCGCCGGGCGGCGCTGCAAGGGCGTCGCGCAGCCCTTGCCGCTGCTCGTCATATTGTTGCAGCCGGGCCTTTTCCTCGGGATGCGCTGCGAGATAGGCTTCGATAGCGGCAGCGCGCTCAGGCGGCAGGCGGCCGTCGACAAGAGCCGTCAGCTCCTGCTCCTCGACGCCGCCGCGGGTCGCGCTCATTTCATTCTCCTCGGCGCGTCGTCTTGCGCCGCGGGATCGCGGTTCAAAAACTGCCTTAAGCGTTCGCGTCCGCGCGACAGCCGCGACATGACCGTCCCGATCGGCACCCCCAGCACCCGTGCCGCTTGTTCGTAGGACAGGTCATCGACGCCGACGAGGAGCAGCACGGATCGCTGTTCTTCGGGCAGCCCGGCAAAGGCTCGGAGCAGATCACGATGCTCGAGCGCCGCGTCCTGGCCGCCCGGCATCTGCGGCAGTTCGGACTCGATGGCCTCGGTCAAGGTGTCGTGGACCCCGCGCCGCTTTTGGCGATGCTGCTCACTGAGAAAGCGGTTGTAAAGAATCGTGTAAAGCCAGCCACGCAAATCACCTTCCGCACGCCGCAGATGCCATCGCGACAGCGCCCGCTCGAGACTATCCTGCACGAGATCGTCGGCGCGCTCGCGGTCACCGCGCACCAAGGCACGTGCGAAACGGCGCAAGCCCGGTATATGCGCTTCGATCGAGGCGGCCTCTATTGCCATTGCGTCCCTTGGAGACAAAGGGCTGCCGATGCAAAACGGCAATCACCGCCCGCATCGCGGCTGTCTGTCGTCGAAGGCCGATAGCGAGGCGATTAACCACCCTATCATCGAGGAGTTCGCCCTGCTTTTCCATCACATTCTCGCTAATCTTCACTCTCTTTAGAGTTAGGCACGATAGCCCGCGCCGCTAAGCGAATTCGTGTCGATTCGACCGCGTACACTCTACGACTTTGGGCCGGCTCGGTTATTCCGGTCGGTTGCTGCCAAACTCCAAATCATTTTGGTTAAAGACTTCTCCCGCCCGCCGATCGATAAGGCTGTGCGCGCTAAGTGGGAACCCGCCGCCCGGCGTAAACCTTAGAGCCCGGCGAGCCGGGCGCTCTCCTCCCACAGGCGGCCCGCCATTCCGTCGTCGAGGGCGGCAGGATCGGGGCGCGCCAATGCCTTACCGACGACATAGCCGCCGTTGAGTGGTGCGGGATCGGGAAGCATCGCCAAGAACAGCGAGGTCTCCGCGCCTTTTTCGGCGCTGATCATAAATGGTTTCGCGAGCCGCCAGCCGAGTTCGACAACGCCGCCGCGCTGGCCGATCCCGGTCGCCACGACGCCAGGGTGGAGGCAAGTCGCGGTCACGGCGCTGCCGTCGAGCCGCTTCGCCAATTCGCGGGTGAACAGGATGTTGCACAGTTTGGAGCGGCCGTACGCCTTCATCATCGACCAATCGCGCGGCCCGGCGATCGTCGCGAGGTCGATGCGGTGGCCGCGATGCGCCCGCGAGGCGACGGTGACGATCCGCGCCGGTGCGGAGGCCTTCAGCCGGTCGAGCAGCAGATTGGTCAACAGAAACGGGGCGAGATGATTGACCGCAAAGGTCATCTCGTAGCCGTCCTCCGACCGCTGGAAGTTCGGCGAAAACAGTCCAGCATTGTTGACCAAGAGGTCGAGCCGGCCGTGCCGCGCCAGGATCTCGTCGGCGAGGCGGCGAACCGCGGCGAGCGACGCGAAATCGCCAAGGGCGATCTCGATCTGGGCGCCGCCGACCCGCGCGGCGACAAATCGGCGCGCTGCCTCGAGGCGGTCGCGCTCGCGGCCGGTCATGACCACCCGCATTCCGCTCCGGGCGAGGCCCAAGGCAGTGTAGAGCCCAATCCCGGCACTCGCACCGGTGACGACGCCGATCCGCTGTGTTGTCCCATTCGCCATGGCTCGCCGCGTCTTTCTCTGAAAGGCGAACGACGGGCCGCCGCAAAACGCTCTTAGATCGTATCCGCCCCAAATGCCCAGCGGCGCGCCAGCTGATGGCCGATCGCAAGCGGCGGCGGCAAGGTCGCCAGACCCGGGATCGGGTCGTCGGTGCGCGAGCGCTCGACCATCGCGCGCACCTCGTCGCGCTCGAACCACCGCGCCTCGGCAAGCTCCTCGGGATCGATGCGAATTTCTTCAGAAACCGCCTCGGCCAGCAGCCCCATCATCAGGGTCGATGGAAAGGGCCAAGGTTGCGAGGCGAGATAGCGCACGCGGCCGACGCAGATGCCCGACTCCTCCAAGACTTCGCGGCGCACCGCCTCCTCGATGGTTTCGCCCGGCTCCATAAAGCCCGCAAGGCACGAGTATCGGGTGCCGCCGACCCGCCGGCGATTGCGGCCGAGCAGGCAGCGCTCGCCCCTGACCGCGAGCATGATCACGACCGGATCGACGCGCGGATAATGGTGCGCCCGGCAATTGGGGCAGCGCCGGCCCCAGCCGCCGGATGAAATGGCGCTCGCCGTCCCGCATTGCGCGCAAAAGCCGTGCCGCACGTGCCAGTCGAGCGCGGAACGCGCCTCGGCGAGGATCGCCGCCTCGGGACCCGGAATTGCGGTCGCCAGGCCGCGGACATCGGCCGTCGCTTCCTCGACCCCGTTGGCGGGCGGCACGCCGTTGGCGTCGAGCGCGAAATATGCCCGACCCTCGCCGATCCCGAGCAGGACCAGTGTCTTGCCGCTGTCGATCGCCGCCCGCCAGGGGGCGACCGGCTGCCAGTCGAGTGTCGTTGCCGACGGATCGCGGACGACCGGCTTCAATTCGCGGAACGGCAATAGCCGGGTTTCGGGATCGTCGAGCAGCGAGGCGATCCAGGCGGCGTCCTGGCGGCGCTGGCTGACGCGGTCGAGCGGGTTGCCCGCAAAGGTGTAGATTTCTTCCATTGCCGCCTATCCTTTGGTCTTAGCCGCGTCGAACCCGGCCGGGCCGTCCTATCATAACTTCGGCCGTGCCCGAAGCGTTTGCGCCGGACCGCGGCTGCTCGGGTGCTATGATGCGGCGATGAACAACGGACCCTACATCGCCGAGATCGCCGCGTTGGTCGGCGACCCGGCGCGCGCCAACATGCTGTCGGCGCTGATGGACGGCCGCGCGCTGAGCGCCGGCGACCTCGCCTTTGCCGCGCACGTCACCGCGCAGACCGCGAGCGCGCACCTGGCGAAGCTCGTCGAGGCGCGGCTTCTTCTCGGCGACAAGCAGGGACGGCACCGCTATTTCCGGCTGGCATCGGTCGAGGTCGCGCGCATGCTCGAGGAAATCATGTCGGTCGCGGTCGCGCGCACGCCGCGCTATCGCCCGGCCTGGATGCGCGACGAGGCGCTGCGCTCGGCGCGGACTTGCTACGACCACTTGGCCGGACGGCTCGGCGTGGCGCTCGCCGGGAGCCTCGCCGAGCGGCGCTACGTGGTGCTCGACGAGGACGGCGGCGAGGTCACCGATGAAGGTGCCAGATTTTTCGAGGAACTGGGGCTCGACCTCATGATCGCGGCCGGCAAGCGCCGCCGTTTCTGCCGGCCGTGTGTCGACTGGAGCGAGCGCCGGCCGCATCTCGGCGGCGCGGTCGGTGCCGCCTTGGCGCAGCGCTGCTTTGTCCTCGGCTGGATCGAGCGGCTCGGGGACAGCCGCGCGGTCGCAATCACCGCGCTCGGCCGCGACGGCTTTTTTGCAAATTTCGGCGTCGAAATACCAACCGCCGCCATGGCGTAACGGCGCTCAGCGGTTGGCGGATCAATCTAGTTCAGTCCCGATAACCGGCGCGCCAGCGGGTTGAGGCCT
>DATMKU010000371.1:0-20122 GCA_035570935.1 Allostellaceae bacterium | reverse complement strand
TCGCCGCGGTTGCCGTCCGCGGCGCGGCGCGCGGTCGTCTTCAGCATTGAGGGGTCGGACCCGGCGCCGGGGGCCGGCTCGGTCATCATAAAGCACGAACGTATCTCGCCCGCCGCCAACGGCCGCAGCCAGCGCTCCTTTTGGCGCTCGTCGGCGACTTGCTCCAAGAGGTGCATATTGGCCTCGTCGGGGGCGAAGCAGTTGAGCGCCACCGGCCCCAGCGGCGAATAGCCCGCCTCCTCGAACACCACCGCCTTACCGCGGTGATCGAGCCCGAGCCCGCCCCATTCACGCCCGACATGCGGCGACGACAGCCCGGCGCGGCGGCCGAGCGCCACCAGCTCGCGGCGCAGTTCCGGAGCCGGGCCGTGCGGCGTCTGGCGCGGGTCGGCCTCGTAGGGGATGACCTCCTCGCGCACCAGGCGGCGGGTGCGTTCCTGCAATTCAAGGAGGTCGTCGGGCAGCGAAAAATCCATCTCGGGCTCCAGCCGACGGGCGGCGACAGCGGACATCGTCGGTTTTTCGTCGGCCAGCCGTCAAGGTTGGCGCTGCGTTGCTTAAATCGGATTTCGCAATTGACATTGTTGCCGGTATGTGTTTATGTTTTGTTCCTAAGCAGGAGGACAGCATATGGCGATTTCGGGACGGGCGCAGGCGGCGGGGCCGCGATCGAGATCCTACCGATCGGCCGCGGCGCTCGGCGCACGATTGTTCAGCGTACGACCGGAGGCGGCGGCCATGCGATACGGCGACGATCCCCAATCCTGCATTCGCGCCGTGTTGCGTCGGCGACGGCGCGCCCTGGGGCTGACCCAGGAAGCCACCGCACAGCTGCTCGGCATGCCGCGACTGACCTATCACCGCATCGAGACCGGCGCCCGCCATATCCACTTCGCCGATCTCGCGGCGATCTGTGCGATGTTCGATTGCGCGCCCGGCGAACTCCTGCAAGACAGCCAGCTCGCCGCCGCCTTCGCCCGCGCCGCCGGCGCGCTGCTCGCGTCGGCGCCGGGGTAGGCCTCGGAAAAATTTCGTGTAGAACAGCAGGATAGCCGCCGCGCTGGCGATCGCGCCATTCGGCGGCGGCGCTCGGCCTGAAGGCGGGGTCGGATCCCGGCAGGATTTGACCAGGGTGGTGGCGGGCATATCCGGGGACTCAGCGTATTTTAAGCATCGCGCCACGAAGCTGCCCATTTTTCGCCCTAGGTTTGCGATGTCGTTCGCTCAAAGAGTTGGTGTCTTGCGCAAACTCGAAGCCTCTTCAACGGGCCGGTTCGACAGCGCTTGCGGCCGCGGACGCCGGCAGCAGGGCTTCACCCTGCTCGAACTCTTGGTCGTCCTCGCCATCCTTGGGCTGTTGATCGGCCTGGTGGCGCCCGCGGCATTGCGCCAGCTCGGCTCCGCCAAGGAAAAAATCGCCCACCAGTCGATCGAGCGCCTGGCGAGCGTGCTCGACATCTACAAGCTCGATGTCGGCACCTATCCGACGACCGAACAGGGATTGGAGGCGCTGGTGGTGCGCCCGGACGGGGTCGAGCATTGGAGCGGGCCTTACCTGAAGGGCGACAAGGCCCCGGAAGACCCGTGGGGCCACCCGTTTCTCTACCGCATGCCGAGCCAGCGGCCGGGACACGACTACGATCTGTACTCCCTGGGCCCGACCGGCAAGCCGGGCGGCACCGGCTCGGATGCGGAAATCGACAACGAGTAACGGGCTGCCGCTTTGGCTCTCAGTCGACCGCGGGGCCCCAGACCAGCACCGCATAACCCTGCGGCAGGGACGATCCGATCTGGACCACGGCGGCGCGCGTGACATGGGCGTTGCCCGGCCCGACAGCGGCGGCGATGATCCTGACGGTTAGCGTGTCCTGCGGTGTCGGCGCTGGCGGCGGCGCACTCCCGCCAAGTTGCGGCAGTTGCCCCAGCGCGGCGGTCACGATCGGATCGATGCCGGGTTTCGGCTCGGCCGGCCCATACAGCGTCAGATGCGGCTTCAGCGCAGCGTATAGCGTCGGCGTCACCCCGAGCACGCGGCCGAGTTCGTCCATGGTTTCGAGCGGCGCCCCGGGCGGTCCGTAATCGAGGCCGGCAGCACGATATTCCGCTTGCAGCGCGTCGACCGTCTGGGGCGTCGCCGAAGAGCCGACCCAGTCGGCGATTGCCGCGGCGATGTGCTGGGCCGCATTGGGATCGCTGCCGAGGACTTGCAGCAGCGCCGCCATCAACTCCGGCGCGGCGAGGTTCGGATTGATCCGCGAGGCCTCGTCTTCGAGCCGCACGACGACGGGGCATTCGCCGACGGCCAAAATGCGCGGCGGCCCGTCGAGCGGCCAGCGCTGCTCCGGACGCGGGTCCGACAGATTGAAGATCGCCTCGGCGATGGCGCCGTCGGCGGCGGCGGCGGCGACCGCATTGGCGACGAGATTGTTGGCGATGCGGATCTCGGTACGCCCGCTCGCCGTCATATGGAGCACGAGAAAGGCGACCAGCACCAGGGTCCACAGCACGATCAGCAGCGCGAAACCGCGGTTGCGGCGCGACAAGGCGGTGGGCGGCGGCAAGGCGGTTGGCGGCAAGGCGGGTGGCGGCGGCGCACGCCGCATCGGTTAAAATCCGTTCGGGTTGGCGGAGCCGCTAGCGCCCTGGTGCTGAACCTCCTGCGGAACGAGCCCGGCATTGATCAGCTGGCTGCGCAAATCCTCGGTCAGATCGCGGGCGTCGCGCTGGTCGTGGATGACATGCGGCGTGATCAGAACCAGCAGCTCCGAACGCATCCGGGAATTGGACTGGGTCGAGAACAGCGTTCCCAACAGCGGGATGTCCTTGAGGATCGGCAGCCCGGTATTGCCCTGCGACACATTGTCTGTGATCAAACCCGCCATGCCCACGGTTTGTCCGTCCTGCACCGCGACGCGGGTGCGAAACACCTGATCATCGAAAGTCGGCGAGCCGGTGACCGTATTGGTCGCCGCCGAGGCTACCGAACTGACTTCCTGAGCGATATCGAGAGAGACCAGACCGCCGGTGTTGACCCGCGGCGTCACCTGCATGATGACGCCGGTCTCGTGATAATCGACGCTGTTGACGACCGGCGCACCCGCCGCCAGCGTGCTGGTCGCCTGCCCGGTCAACACCGGGACCTGTTGGCCCACCTGCAACCGGGCCGCCTGGTTGTCGAGCACCGTGATCTCAGGGGCCGACAGAATTTTGACCTTGGTTATCTGGGCGAGTGCCGCAAGCGCAAAATTGGGCCCCTTGCTCAGGATGAAATAAGGCGAACTCGACGGAAAGGTGAGCCCGCTGATCCCTGGGATCGACGGCAAAGTGGTATTTAAGTTCGATGCGCCCAGAGTCTCCGCGACATGGTCGGTTTTGAAGAAGAATTGCGTGCCGTACTGCAATTGGTCGTTCAGATCGACCTCGGCAATCGTTGCCTCAATCAGAACTTGCAGCGGAACGATGTCGACCTTGTGCAGCATTCCTTCGATGACCGTATATTCGGCCGGTGTCGCATAAATCAGCAATGCGTTGTTGGTGCGGTTGGCGATGATGCGGATCCGGTTGACGTTGGCGTTGCCGCCGCCGCCGCCGGTCTCGGTCGAGAGCGGTTCGGTCGCCGGGGTCTCCGCCGAGGCGCTCGTCGCGGTCCCGGAGGTCAGGCCCGAACCCAATCCGCCCGGCGTTCCACCGGTGCTGCCGCTCGTGCCGCTGGTGCCGGTCGAGGTGATACCGCCTGCCGCGCCCCCGACGCCGGATGTACCGCCGGCGGCATTGCCGAATCCCAGAGCCGCCGGTGTCGCGCCGGGGGCGGTGCTGCCGGGCGGCGGCGGAGTGGCCGAGACATTGCCCGGAGTAAAGGCGCGCTGCAGCAGGCCCTCGAGATCGGAACTCTGCCCATTCTGCACGTAATAGACGTGCCAGGTGCGCGCGGTCGCATCCTCAACCCGCTGGGCCAGGCGAAAGAACCGGTCGGCGGCATCGAGAAACCGCGGCTGCGCCGAGACGACCAGAACCGCGTTGACCCGCTCCATCGGCAGCACTTGGACGATGCCGCCGAGGGCGCCGTCGCTCTGCGCCTGCAGCACCTTTTCGAGTTCGCCCGCAAGCTTGGCCGGGTCGGCGTCGCCGACCGGAAAGAGGGCATAGGAGCGACCGGCCAGGATATCGATGTCGAAAGCGCGGATCAGCCCGACCAAAGTCTGCCGCACCGCGGCGTCGCCGCTGACCAGCAACGCGTTGCCGGCGCTGTCGGCGGCGATCTTGCCGCCCTGTCCGACATAGGGCTCCAGTATTTTGGCGAGGTCCTTGGCCGCGGCGTAGCGCAGCGGGACGACCTCGGCACCGGCGCCGATCACCCCGCGCCCGGCGGCGAGGTTGCTCACCGCCGCCGCCGTGATCGGCACGATGTCGTAGATGCCGTTCCTCTCCACCATCGTCGCGCCGTTCTGGTTGAGCAGCGCTTCGAGCGTCCCGAGCAGGGCCGACCGCGGCAGCGGGGACGGCGTTTCGATCGAGCCGGTACCGTGCACCGCAGGATCGATGGTGTAGTCGACCTTTAACGTCGTGCCGAGCACCGCGCGCACGATTTCGCGGATGTCGGCGTCGACAAAATTCAACGTGACGTCGCCGCCCTCGCCGGCGGCAATACCGGGCGGCGGCAACGGCGACGAGCCTGCGGCACCAGCCATGGCTGGCGCTCGACGGTCTTCGAACGACCGCTCCTGGGATCGGTTGGTCGGGATCGGGCCGCTGATTCGCGGTGCCGCCGGTTGCAACGCGCTCGGCTGCTCGAGCGGGACCAGGCCCGGCTGCGGCTGCTGGCAGGAGCCGAGGATCATGAGCGCCACCACCGTCGCAAAGCAGCGCCGCGCCACGAGCCAACGCCGCCTCATCGCCGCTCCCGCAGCTGACCCGGCCGCAGCGGCGGCCGGTTGAACATGGGTGGCGGAAATCCAGGCCGCACCACCGCGGGGTTGATCGGCGGAACGGCGGGAGGCGTTGCCGCAGCCATCGGCGGAGGGGCGGGCGGAGCGAGATTAGGATCGATCTTGGGCTCCAGCGTCTTGGTTCCGCCGGGGCCGGTGAGCGAAACTTCGCGCGCGGTAATGCTTTCGACCCGCCACCCGCTCACGGTATCGCCCTCGCTGACGATCAGCGGCTTGGCGCCGGTCGGGGCAAAGATGGCGAAGCGGTGGCCGGGCTCGGTGACGATCCCGGCCAAGCGGGCGTCGTCGAGGTTGGAGTCTGCCGCCGGGCCGTCGCTATGCTGAGGAGGACGCCGCGTGGTGCTGAACAGAGGCCGGGCGAGGATCGTCGCCACCAGCACATCGTACTGACCGCTGGCTGACGGGCGAGCCGCGGGCAGCGGTGTCGGCATCCGCGGCGGCGCCACGCTCGCGATTTCGGCGTCGGGAGGGGGGGCCGCAGCCATCTCGGCGGCAAAAACGCCAGCGAACAAGGCGCAGCCGGCGAGCAGCACGATCAGCGGCAGCCGCTCGATCATGGCGAGGCAGCGGCCGCTTTGTCGTCGCTGCGGAACCCGTAGACGTCGATCCCCGCATCGAGACCGATGTCGCCCCCTCCGGTCTGCGGCAATCCCGGGCGCCGCAGCACGCCATGGACTTGCAAATTGTCGACGACCAGCGGCGGTGTCGCCTCCTCCAGCTTGGTGAGCAGCCCCACCAGCGTTTCATAGGGGCCGTTTAGGGCAATACGCAGCCCGATGCGGCGGTAGCCGTCGTGGGTCTCGACCGGCAGGCTCTCGGTGCTGCCGATCGTGGCTCCGACCGAGGAAGCGAAGCCTTCGATCCGGCTCTGCAGATTGGCGGAGGCGATCGCGTCGCTGGCGCCGTCGAGGGTGACCTTGCGGGTCCGCGCCGCCGCTCGCAGCTCGGCGACCCGCGCGCGCAACGCCGGCAACCCGGCGGCGACCGCCTGCAATCGGGGCAGCAGCATGCGGCCGTCCTCCAGTCGCGCCTCGCCTTGCTGGTAAAGCTCGACAAGCGGCGCTACGGCCAGGAAATACAGGCTTCCCAGCACCAGGAGCAGCAGGCCCACCGCCAGCCCCTGGCCGCGCCGGCCGGTCGGCAATGTGGCGATCGAGGCTACGGCGCAACCTCCGCGTCAATCGTGAAGATTTCCTGCCGAAGCGCTTCTATTCGCGTCACAGGGGCGGCAAAGGCGGGATTATGGAACTCGTTGTCGGCCGCCATCGGGCCGATCAATCGAGCGGCGGCGGCCGAGCGGCCGCTCACCGTCAACTTGCGCTGTTGCAGCTGCAACTCGGTAACGTAAGTGTCGTCGGGCAGCACCCGCGTTGCCGCGGCGAGGACGGCGAGCGGCTGGCCAACCTGTTGGCGCTCCTTCTCGACAAGGTCGGCGCTGCCGGCCAGGCGAGCGATCTCGGCGTGCAGCCGGTCAGCCTCGGTGGCGGCGGCGCGACCGGTTGCGAGCGACTGGTCGAGCCTCGACGTCGCCGCCGACTGGCGCACAAACGGCGTCACGATCGACGCCAGCGCCAGCAGCGCACAGCACAACGCGAGCGGTTTGACCAGCACGCTGCGACCGCGATCGACGGCATGGCCGTCGCCGTCGAGCGGCAGCCAAAACCCCGCGTCGGGGCCGTCGGCAATCTCGGCTCGCACCGGGGTGACGCCGGCTTGACCGAGCGGCTCGAGCAGCGAGGCAAGGTGGGCCTTTGGCGCCAACACCAAGCGCACCTGCAGGCGCCCGGTCTGCCGGTCTGCCGCCTCGACGCGGTGGTTCCAGTAGAGCTCATCGGGTTTGAACGGCGTCTCGCGGTCCATTTCGAAGAGCAGCGCCTGAGCGAGCTCGCGTTCAGCAGCGAGCGGCAGGATCACGGTTTTGCCCAGCACATCCGCCTCGCCAAGGCGCAGCACCGCCGGTTTGCCGGGCGAGCGAGGGACTTCGGCCAGGCCTGAGGTGCCAAGGGCGAATTGACCGAGGGGGCTTTCCTTGCCGTTTCGGCGCAGGCTGACCGCGACCGCCGCGATCGCCTGCCCAAAGGCGCCGATCGGTGTGATCACCGTGGCGTCGGCAGCCGTCGGACCGGACCGGCGCAAGCGCTGGGGCAGCAGATCCGCCAGCTGGCCGAACCACCAACTTAGAAAGTCGCGCACCATGACCCGGAACCGAGCCGACTCGAACCCTTTAGCCGCCGCGCCGCCATGCTATAGAGCGGGGCGCGCGCGGGAAAGGCCGACGCGGCATCGGCCTCGACCGGGTCAAAAAAGTTTCGGAATGTGGCCCGAACAAGGCGTGCGCGCGGCCAAGCGCTGCGAGTTCAACTCGGCGCAACCGCAAATTGCGCGGCAAGGATGCCGTCAGACCCATTAACTATCGCAAAAGGAGAATGGCTGCCCGGTGCGACACAGACGCCGGTTTCGCGGTTTGGCGAATCGGCGATTTCGCTCACAGCACTGGGGCCGCGATCAAGTCCGGCCACCGGCGCCGGTCGCTTTTGGCAAAGATCAGGCGAATGCGGATCAGTCCTGGCGGTGCCGGCCCGTCCCACTGCGTCTGCCACGCCGCCGCCTGGTCGGGCGCGGTCGAGCCCCAATAGGCGATTTCGAGACGCGCAACGCCGCCGATCAATTCGGTTTTGCCGGGCGACGGCGGCGGCCCCAGCATGACTGCGTGCAGGTGCGGCGTCCAGGACAGCATCAGATCGCTTTTACGGAGCGCGATCGAGATGTCGGCGCGCTGGGTCGTCCCAAGACCGGTGGGCAGCTCGCCGACAAACTTCAGCTGGTCGGCAGAGCCGGTGAAACTGGTGTCGGAGCTGGTCCCGCCGAGTGTGCTCGACGGAGGCACCGAGATGCCGGTAAGCAACATGCGCAAAACCCGCGCGCCGGCGTCGAGTTCAGCCGTCTCGCCGACGCGGCGCTGCTGGGCGCCCCACAGCGCCACACCGGCGCGCACCCCCTCGGTGAGCCCGACCATCAGCAGCCCCATGACGATGACGACGACCAGGATTTCGAGCAGGGTGAACCCGCTCTGCCGGGAATACGCGGCGGGGCGGGCCAGGTCAGCCTCCGGCGCTGCCGGCGCCGAGACGCAGGGTCTGCAGCGTGACGGCGCGCTCGTGCCCGCGCGACTGCCAAGAGATCGAGACCAGAACCGAGTACAGCGTGGCGTTTTGCGGGGTGACCCCGTCCGCCGCGACCCCCTGCCGTTGCGCCGCCGGCTGGACCTGCAGCCGCCAATGGTAGCCGCCGCCGTCGTCCCCGCTCGACTCGCCTTCGACCAGCGCGGCGTCGCGCCCGACCGCGGCGAGGTGCGACTGGGCGCGCTGCAGCGCCTCCTCGGCGCGCGCCGCGGTGTCGACCGCAAACAATCCGCCGCTCCCGGCCTGGAACAGCCCAACCAGCGCCAGCCCGGCGATGGCGACCGCCACGACGACTTCGAGCAGCGTGAAGCCCGCCTCGGCCGCCGCGCGCCTACCGGACATCGGCGACCGTCACCCGGCCGGTCAGCCAGTCGACGCCGACGGCCACGCGCCGGCCGCCATCGGCAAGCGTGATCCGCCCGCCGGTCGAGCTGCCGTCCGGATTAAAACGGATGTCGCCGAAGGTGGGGCTGCGCTGTTGGCCGTTGACCGTCAGCAGCCCGATCGCCAGCTGTGGCGGCAGGCTGCGCGGCGGATCGCCGCCAACCCGATAGCGACGACCGGCGAGATCGAGCGCAAAGGCGACCGGATGGTTGTCGGCGATTGCCTGCGAGCGCGCGAGACGAAGACCGGAGGCGAGCTCGGCGGCGGTCGCCTGGAGGTTCAGCCCGCTGCTCCACGGCGCGCGATAGCCGACGACCAAGGCCAAGATGAAACCCATGACGGCCAGGACGACCACCAGCTCGATCAGGCTGAAGCCGCCGGGCTTGTCTGCGCCCGGCAGCGTCTGTGGCGGTGGCGGTCGCGGCGCCGTTCCCGGCTCAGTTCGCGAGGTCATTGAGGCTCAGCATCGCCGTCAACAACGCGCTGATGATGCCGGCGACGATCAGGCCCATCGCGATCGTGATCAGCGGCACCGCCAGCGCCACCAGCCGCTGCATCATCAGCCGAGCCTGCTCTTCGTGGATGTCGGCCGCCTTCAGCGACATCGCCGCGAGCTGCGCTGCCTCCTCGCCAAGCTGCAAGAGGTGGATGGTGCGGGCCGGGAAAATCCCGGCGGCGGCGAGCGGCCGCGACAAGCCGGCGCCGCCTTTGGCCTTCGCCGCCGCGGCGTCGACCGCTTCGGCGGCGGCGAGGTTGCCGAGCGCCTCCTTGGCGATGCCGAGCGCTGGGATCAGCGCCACCCCGTTTTCGAGCAAATTGCCGAGGGTGCGCGTCAGCCGCGCCGCCAGGGTCTCGCGCATCAGGCTCCCGGCAACCGGCAGCCGCAGCAGCAGCCGGTCGAAGCGGATGCGATAGGCCGGCAAGGTCAGCAGGTGACGCCCAACCCCCGCTGCCACCACCGTCGCCGCCAGCAGCCACGGCGTCGCGGCGCCGACCACCGCCCCCACGGTCATCAGCACCCGGGTGGCGGTCGGCAGCTGCGCCCCCGATTGCTCGAAGATCGGGGTGAATTGCGGCAGCACGTAATCGAGCAGCAGGAATATCGAGCCGATCGCGGCGACAACGAGCAGCGCCGGGTAAATCATCGACGACCGCAGGCTGGCGGTCAGGCTGCGCTCGCGTTCGAGCAACGCCGAAAGGCGGTCGAGGGTGGCGGGCAGGGTTCCGCCCGCCTCGCCGGCGCGCACCATCCCAATGTAAAGCTTTGAAAAACTGCGCGGCTCGCTGGCGAGTGCCGCCGCCAGCGAGCTCCCCGAGCGCACCTTGTCGCGGACCCGGCCGAGGATCGCGCGCGCCCGAGCGCTGCGCGTGTTGTCGACGACAAAGCGCAATGCGCGGTCGAGATCCTGCCCGGCGGCCAGCATGATCGCCAATTCCCGGGTGACCTCGTTCAGCGCATTCTTGTCGAGCCCGCGGGCGCCGCCGATTTCGAGCTGTAGCAAATCGCCGAGGCCGCGGCGGCGGTCGGCCGGGTCGGCGCGCAGCACGGTCTGCCCCTGGCGCTGCAGGCGATCGACGACCCAAGCCCGGTCGGGCGCGTCCATGACGCCGTGAACGACCTCGCCGCCGCCATTGATCGCCGACCAGCGGAAAGACGGCATCCTAGTTCTCGACCCGGCCGATCATGTGGGGAAGCCTCCGGGGCTCGGATTCACCATCGCTCCAACCCCTATGCCTCGGAACGAATGCAGCGAACGACCTCCTCGATCGTCGTGTCGCCCTCGAGCACGGCCAAGAGCCCGCTGTCGAAGATCGGGCGCATGCCGTTTTCGACAGCGGCGCGCTCGATCGCGGTGTCGTCGGCGCCGTCGAAGATCAACCGGTCGGTCGCCCGGCTCGGCACCAGCAACTCGGCGATCGCCCGGCGACCGCGAAAACCGGTGCCGCGGCAATCCGGGCAGCCTTTCGCGTGGTAGACCGTGATTGGGCCGGCGCCCGCGAACCGGTCGAGGCCAAAGCGCTCGCGCAGCGCCGCCGGCGCTTCTTCCGGCACCCGGCATTTGCGGCACAGGCGGCGAACCAGCCGCTGCGCCAACACCGCCTTCACCGTGGCGGTCATCAGATAGTCTTCGAGACCCATGTCGCGCAGCCGGGTCATCGTCGCCGCGGCCGAGTTGGTGTGCACCGTCGACAGCACGAGATGGCCGGTCAGCGCCGCCTGCACCGCAATCTGCACGGTTTCGAGGTCGCGGATCTCGCCGATCATGATGACATCCGGATCCTGGCGCAGGATCGACCGCAATAGGCTCGCGAAATTGAGGCCGATTTGCGGCCTGACCTGGATCTGGTTGATGCCGGTCAGCTGGTATTCGATCGGGTCCTCGACGGTGACGACATTGCGGGCGGTCGTGTTCAGCCTCGTCAGGCCGGTGTAGAGCGTCGTCGTCTTGCCGCTACCGGTCGGGCCGGTGACCAGCACCATGCCGTTCGGCAATTCCAATGCCCGTTCGAGGCCGGCCCGGACATCCGCGGGCAAGCCCAGCTTTTCGTAGTCGAAATCGACGGCGGTGCGGTCGAGCACGCGCAGCACCACCTTCTCGCCGTAGAGCGCCGGCACCGTCGACACGCGAAAATCGATCTCATGACCGCGCACCGTCAATTTGATGCGGCCGTCCTGCGGCAGCCGGCGCTCGGCGATGTCCAGCCGCGCCATGATCTTGACGCGCGAGATGACCGCGGCCTGAAGACGCGCCGGCGGCGGCTCGACCTCATGCAGCACGCCGTCATAGCGGTAGCGCACCCGTAACCGGTCGGGGAACGGCTCGAGATGCACGTCGGAGGCATGGGTTTCGACGGCGCGCGCGATCATCTGGTTGACGAGGCGGATCACCGGCGCCTCGCTGGCGAGGTCCTTGAGCCGCTCGGCATCCTCCTCGGCGGGTTCGTCGTCGGCGACGACCTCGTCGAGCATGGCCTCGCCGTCGCCTTCCGCGACCGGCTCCGAATAAAGCCGGTCGAGTGCCGCTTCGAGTTCGATCGGCACCGCGACCGCGACCGCGACCGGCCGGCCGATCGCTGCCGACACCGCGTTGCGGGTGAACACGTCGAGCGGATCGACCATCGCCAGCACCGCCCGCTCGGCACTCTCGGCGATTGGCAGCGAGTGCACCTTGCGCAGGAATTTGGGCCGCAGCCGATCGACGAACAGGGCCTCGTCGGGGTAGTCTGCCGGCGCCACCAGCGGTGCTGCGACCAGCTGCGCCAGCGCCTCGGCGAGCCCGCGCTCGCTGATCAGACCGAGTTGCGTCAGCACCCGGTCGAGCCGGCCGCCGGTCTCGGCGGCGACGCGGCGCGCCCGTTCCAGCGTCCGCTGGTCGAGGGCGCCGCTGTCGATCAGCGCCGGACCAAGCCGGGCCAGCGCCTCGGCGGCATCCTGCGCGGTCGGTGAGGCGACGGGCTCGAACGTCATGACGGCATCTATCCTCGGGGTCGGGCGCTGATGAGGATCACCCAGGCAATACAATAATCGCCAGCTAGCACAATAAACGATTGACGCCGGGAGCGGGAGCGCATGTTGGATGCGGAGTGGTTCGGCCGGGCGACCGGTACCGACACTGCCGGGTGGCTTGCCGTGCTGGTCTCGCCGTTTGTCGGGAGCTTTCTCGGGGTGGTGGTCCGCCGTCTGCCCGAGGGCAGGCCGATCGCCTGGGAAAGGTCGCGCTGCGAGGATTGCGGGGCGGTGCTCGGCGTCCGCGACCTCGTGCCGCTCTTCAGCTGGCTCGCAGGGCGCGGCCGCTGCCGGTTCTGCAAGGTGCGGCTCGGCTGGTTCTACCCGGGGGTCGAACTTGCGGCACTCGCGATCGCGATCATCGCCGCGATCGTCGACAGCGGGACGGACATCTGGCTCGACTGCGCCCTCGGCTGGTGGCTGCTCGCTCTCGGCTGGATCGACGCGCGACACTGGCTGTTGCCCGACGCGCTGACGTTGCCGCTCGTCATCGCCGGCCTCGGCGCCGCACTCGCGTTCGACCCCGGCGGGTTGACCGACCGCGCGCTCGGCGCCGTAATCGGCTATCTGGCACTGCGCCTCGTCGCTCTTCTTTACCGCAAATTTCGCGGGCGCGACGGGCTTGGCGAAGGCGACGCCAAGCTTTTGGCGGCGGCGGGAGCCTGGGTGGGCGCGAGCGGCCTGCCGCAAGTCGTCCTGATCGCGGCGCTGGCGGGGCTCGTTGCCGCCGCCGGCGCGCGCCTTGCCGGCGTTCGCCTCAGCGCGACTTCGGCGTTGCCGTTTGGACCCTTTCTGGCGCTCGCGACCTGGCTCGTCTGGCTGCTGCCGGCGCTTTAGGCTAAACGCGGGGTACCTGCATGCCGCGCTGGACCGCGGCGCGCTGCCCGACTGTCTCGACCCAACGGCGCACATTCGGGTAATCCGCGAGCGACACGCCTTGCCATTCGTGCCGCGACACCCAGGGGTAGCTGGCGATGTCGGCGATCGAATATTCGCCCTCTGCCAGGAATTCGCTTGCGGCGAGGCGCTTGTCGAGGACGCGGTAGAGCCGCGCCGCCTCGGTCGAATAACGCTCGATCGCATAGGGCAAGGGCTGCGGCGCAAAGCGGCGAAAATGCTGCGCCTGCCCGAACATCGGCCCGATCCCGCCGACCTGGAACATCAGCCACTGGAGCGCCTGCGACCGCCGGCGCGGGTCGCCGGACAGAAAATGCCCGGTCTTTTCCGCGAGATATATCAGGATCGCGCCCGATTCGAACACCGTGAAGGGGCCGCCGCCCGGCCCATCCTGATCGACGATCGTCGGGATCTTGCCGTTGGGGTTGATCGTCTCGTAATCGGCGGCGAATTGCTCGCCATTGGCGATGTCGACCGGGTGGACCCGATAATCGAGCCCGGTCTCCTCGAGCATGATCGCGGCCTTGTGCCCGTTTGGCGTCGGCCAAGTGTAAAGCTCGATCATCGCCACCCCGCTGTCGCCGCCGCACCCACGGCCAACGGTCTACCGTGCGATATCTGCCGGTGAAAGCAGGAAGCGCGGGGACGGGACGATATTTTGGCCGCGGCTAGCGCGGCGGCCGGCTGTCGCCCGCTCGGGTCAGCGCCTCGAACGGACGCGTCGCCATATGCCCGGCGATCTCGGCAATCTTTGTGCTCTGATCGAGAAAGGCCTGCAGGTTGCCGCGCACCAGCCGCGACTGCACTTCGATCATCTCGGCCAAGCTACGACAGCCGATCAGTGCGCGGCTCGCCTCCGAGGTCTGGCGCATGACGTCCTCGGCATAATGCGCCCACGCGCTGGTGATCTCCTGGACCCCTTCGGCGAGCGAGGAGCCGGTGCGCATCGCGGCGGAGGCGGTAGCGGCGGAGGCCGCGCTCGCCCGGCCGATGCTGTCGCGCGCCTGCTCGGCCAGCCGCTCGGTCATCTGCCGGGCTTCGATATCGGTGTTGCGAATCAGCGTCTCGGCAGCACTTTTTGTTTCCGCGGCGGCGCCCTGCTGCCGGCCTTTCGCTTCGGTCATTGGAACCTCCATATCGGGGCTTGTCACGAGTCAACACGGCGGCCGCGCGCGTGCTCCGCCGATTTGACGATTTGTTGGCGACGGCGGCGCATTATCGGCGCATTTCCGCACGCTGCGGAAATCGGTATTTTCACCGAATGCAGTCGGCCGGCGGCGCCGGCGCGGAAGGAAACACAGCATGATTCATCCGGTTATTTTGTCCGGCGGCTCGGGCACCCGGCTGTGGCCGATGTCGCGCACGCTTTATCCCAAGCAGCTGCTGCGCCTGCTCGGCCCGGACAGCCTGTTGCAGCAGACCGTGCGCCGCGTCGCCGATCACGATCGCTTCGCCCCGCCGCTGTTGGTCGCCAACGAAGAACACCGCTTTATCATCGCCGAGCAATTGCGCGAGATCGAGGCGCCGTCGCGGGCCTTGCTGCTCGAACCCGTCGGCCGCAACACCGCGCCCGCGGCCTGTGTCGCCGCCCTGGCGCTCGCCGAAAGCGAGCCCGACGCGCTGATGCTGCTGCTGCCCTCCGACCACATGATCGCCGACGAAGGAGCATTTGCCGCGGCGATCGGCCGCGCCGCCGCCGCGGCCCGCGCCGGGGCGCTGGTAACCTTCGGCATCACCCCCGAGCGCCCCGAGACCGGCTATGGCTATATCCGTCGCGGCGCCCCGATCAGTGCCGCCGCAGAGGTTTTCCGGGTCGCCGAGTTTGTCGAGAAGCCGGCTCTCGACACGGCGCAGTCGTTTGTCGCGTCGGGCGAGCATTTCTGGAATGGCGGAATTTTCCTGTTTCCGGCGGCGCTTTATCTCGACGAACTCGGCCGGATGCGGCCCGACATCGTCGCCGCCTGCCGCCGGGCGTTGGCCGAGGCGAGCCGCGACGCCGATTTTATTCGGCTCGGCAAGGCGGCATTCCAGGCCTGCCCCGCCGATTCGATCGATTACGCGGTCATGGAAAACACCGCGCGGGCGGCGGTCGTCCCCGTTAGCATGGGGTGGAGCGATGTCGGCGCGTGGGACGCGCTATGGGAGCTCAGCGCCAAGGACGGCGCCGGCAATGCGATCGCCGGCAACGTCGTCGCCAAGGACACCCGCAATTGCTATCTGCGCTCAGAAGCCGGGCTCGTCGCCGCGATCGGCATCGAGGATCTGGTCGTGGTCGCCACCGCCGACGCCGTGATGCTGGCGCCGCGCAACCGCACCCAGGAGGTCCGCGGTCTCGTCGCTCGCCTCCTCGCCGAGGGCCGCGAGGAGGCCGAGGCGTTGCCGACCGTGCACCGCCCGTGGGGCACCTATCGCGCGCTGCACAACGGCCACCGCGTCCAGGTCAAGCACATCACGGTCAAACCGGGCGGCAAGCTGTCATTGCAGATGCACCACCATCGCGCCGAGCATTGGATCGTGGTTCAGGGAACCGCCCGCATCCGCCGCGGCGACGAGGAGACGATGCTGACCGAGGACCAGTCGACCTACATCCCGCTCGGCACGCCGCATCGCCTCGAAAACCCCGGCAAGATCCCGCTTCATCTGATCGAGGTCCAGTCCGGCAGCTATCTCGGCGAGGACGACATCGTCCGCTTCGAGGACAGCTACGGCCGCAGCTAGGGCAGATTTCGCTCAAGTTGCAGTGATGTCATTGCGAGGAGCGCAGCGACGAAGCAATCGGGAGCGGACAACTCTTCTGCGACCTGAGATTGCTTCGCTTCGCTCGCAATGACCGATCCGAAAGCGCCATCGCCATCTGATCTGATCTAGAGCCGCGTTGGCCTAGCGGGTCGCGCGGTTGCCTCTCTCCGCGCGAGAAGAGGGTTAGCGGGACGGGCAAATCAGCCCGGAAGGTTCCAGCCGATCCAGTCGCACAGTGCGCGGCCCATGACCAGTTCGAGGTCGCGGCCCTTCAAGAACGGCATTTCCTCGGTGAACATCGTCACGCACTCTTTCCACGAGCACGGCATGCGGGTGATGTCGGTGCCCCAGAAGGTGCGCTCCGGCCCAAAGGCCTCGACGATCTGCTGGGTATATTTGTGGATGTTGCGATAGGGGTAGGATTGCGAGGAATTGCCCGGCGCGCCGGTGGCCTTGACCGCGACATTGGGGAATTTCGCCAGCGCCAGCAGTGCCGGCTGGTTGCCGTGCGCGGCGTCGTCCTTGCCGTCCCGCACCCGCGCGTAATGGTCGAGCAACAGCTTCAAGCCGGGGTGGCGCTCGGCGATCCGGCCGACCTGCGGCAAATAGTTAGAGGCCATCAACGCGATCGGGATCCCGGCCTTTTCGGCCGCCGGCCACAGCCAATCCATCGTACCGTCGGTCATCCAATTGGCCTGGTGCGGCGCGGTGAACGCGTAGCGCAGGCCGAGCATCCCCGGCCGCTGCTTCCAGCCGTCGATCAATGACCGGCTTTCCGGCTTGTCGAGCGGAAAATTGCCGAGAATGCCAAAGCGGTTGGGATATTTGGCCGCCGCTTCCTCGGAGATCTTGCCCGAGTTCGGGTCCCACCCCGGCGGGTGCAGCAAACAGGCGCTGACGCCCGCCGCGTCCATGTCGCGGATGCATTCCTCTGCCGAATACGAATTGACCTGGCGATGCGCCTGGTTGGTCGGCGGCCCGGCCGACCAGATGTGAACCTGTGCGTCGACGATCAGCATAATGTCTTGCTCCTCGATATTTTTTGATCCATCCGGCCTGTTCAGCGCGCGATCCCTTGGGCGCCGGCGGGGACGTCGTAAAACGCGAGGGTCATCGACACGCTGGTGTAATAGCCCATCAGGGTGATCACGTCGGTGATGCCGACATGCCCCAGCGCCTCGACCGCGCGGTCGTAGAGCCCCTTGGATATCCAGCGCGAATTGGCGAGTGCCGTCGCCATTTCGTAGACGACCTGCTCGCGCTTGTCGTCGAACGCGGCCGGCAGCCCCGACAGCAGCGCCTCGACCTTGGCGGCCAGCAGCCCGACCTCCTTGCCGCGCCGCTCATGCGCGTTGGTCGGGTAGGCGGAATGCCATTTGCTGTTGATGATGATAACCGCGATCTCGCGCTCGCGCTCGCTGAGCGAGTAATGGCCGGGGTGGAAATGGGCGCCGAGCGGCCCCGCGGCTTTCGCCAATTTGGGGTTGTGCACCCAGATCTTGCTCGGCCCGCCGACAGCGCCGCGGGTCTCGACCAGCGAGCGGTAGCCCTCCTGCTGTTCCGGCGTCATCCGGTCATAGGGGATCTCGGCGTAACGGCCAAAGGTTGGCGTTTCGGGCATTTCGGGTTTCCTTCCCCAGGATGAATTTCAGATTATCCCCCTCTCCGCCCTCAGGGCGGAGAGGGGCAATGGCGGGGGACGACGATAGCGAGGATGGGCGCCGGTTAGCGGGCGAGGCCCTCGGCGCCGGCCGGGACGTCGTAAAAGGCGAGGGTCATCGACACGCTGGTGTAAAAGCCGATCAGGGTGATCACGTCGGTGATGCCCTCATGGCCGAGTGCCGCGACGGCGCGGTCGAAGAGCCCTTGCGACACCCAGCGCGAATTGGCGAGGCAGGTCGCCATCTCGTAGATCACCTGCTCGCGCTTGTCGTCGAACGAGGTCGGCAGTCCCGAGAGCAATGCCTCGACCTTGTCGGCCGGCAGCCCGGCGGCCTTGCCGGCGCGCTCGTGGGCGTTGGTCGGATAGGCGGAATGCCATTTGCTGTTGACGATGACGACGGCGATCTCGCGCTCGCGCTCGCTGAGCGAATAGCCGGTGCGGAAATAGGCGCCGAGCGGCCCCATCACCTTCACCAGCTTCGGGTTGTGGACATAGATTTTGTTCGGGCCGGGAAGCCGGCCGCGGGCCTCGATCAGCGAGCGATAGCCCTCCTGCTGCTCGGGGGTCATCCGGTCATAGGGGATTTCGGCATAGCGGCCAAAGGTTGGCGTCTCGGGCATTTTTCGGTTTCCTTCCCGGGGTGGATTGCCGCCATATCCTGCAACAGCCGCGCGGCACTGTCGACTCGCCGCGGCCGAGCCGGTCGTCGCCCGGCTTGGCCGATGCCGGTCCGGCGCGGGCAGCCTCAGCCCGCCGCCACTGCCCTTATGCCGGGGACCATGAAGTTGCTGGCGATCAGCTTCAGGCGCTCGTCGGCGGCGTCGAGATTGGCGCGGCGCAATGCAAACATCGCCTTGCCCGCGGCGGTCTCGTTCCACAGCCAGTCGGCGAGCTGGCGGCTCGACGGTTTGCTGCTGGGGGCGAGCGCCGCCTCCAAATAGTACGCCTTCAAATCGTCGAGAACGAAGCGCAAGGCTAGGGGCGCCGACATGTCGGCGACCGGGCTCGCCGGCGCCTCGCCGAGCAGCCAAGCGGCGAGGTAATGCGCCGCCGCCGAAATCGGCAACCCGCTGAGCCCGACCGTGGTGCGCCCGCGCCTTTTGACCGACTGTTCATAGGCGGCGGCGAGCCGTGGCAACTCGGCCTCAAATGCGTCCGCGAGGGCCGCCGTCGAACCGTCGACGGGCGCCGCCCCGGCGAATGGCGGCTCCCAGCCGGGATCGGGCCGCTCGCGCGGGTCGTCGTCCGGAAAATCCTCGATCCGCACCGGCCCGCCGCCCTCTTCGAGCATGCGCAATGCCGCGAGGATCACCCGCCTCTGGAATGCCGGGTCACTTGGCGGGCCAAACGGCCGCCCCAATTCGAACGGCACCCACAACGCCCTCGGCGGCTTGGTGTTTTCGGTTTGCGGCCGGATCAGGCTGATCGCGACCGTCGCAACACCCTGTTCCTCGATCATATGCCCGAGCGCGCTCACGGCGCGCGTGCAGAGCGGTCAAACCGGGGAGAGGATGACGGCGTCGACCTTGTCTTGTTTCAGACGGCCGGCGACCTCGCGGGCGTAATCTTCCATCAGCACCGGGTAGGTCGCGCCCATAAACGAATAATGGGTCGCCGCGACCGAGCCGATCGCCCCTTCGGCCGCGAGTTCGCCCAGCCGGTCGAGCGGAAAGACAACGTTCCAGTCCTCCTGAAAGCCGGTTCTGTCGTAATTGATCGAGATGTGGCTCATCAGCAGCTGGTCGGGCCGCGTGGTACCCGGGATCGCGCGAAAATCGGGGTCGCGCCCGCGAAACGGCTTCTCGCCGCGCACGACAAGCCCCGCCGAGGAGACGACCGCCACCCGCCTCCGCGCCAGGGGCGGCCCCTCGACCCAAGGTCTGGTCTTGAAATCGGGGCACTCCAGCTCGGCGAGGCGCTTGGCCATCGCCGCGGGAAGATTGGTCAACCGCACCGGCTCATCTCCAATCGCTGCATATGCGCGTAACGATGCCTCGACCGGGATGCCGCGGTCAATCGACTATCTCGATGCCGTTCCGATTTCCCGTGTAACCGGGAAAGAACCGGGAATTTTCTCCTGCCCGGGGCCGTTTGATCCCACAAAAACCATGTATTATCAAAGCGTTATCAAAAACAACGTAGCGCAATAATCGGGAATTATTTCGGACCTAACCGGGAATTGTTTTGACCGAACCGGGAATTCACGGGAATTGCCGGAAGCGAAACGCGGCGCCGCCCATCAGCGGCAAAATGCTCCTCCCTTGCGCCACCGTCCACGCAGACTATGCGACGCGAATATGGCGATTTTGCCGCCGCCATGCACCCCGCTAAAGCGGCAGGCGCTGGCTATCGGCTCTATTGGAAACTCCCCTACTTGGAGAGGATGTCCGCGCCCATTAGACTCGCAGCCAAGAGCCGTCCTAAATCGCGCTTTGCCCGTCACGCCTTCCAAGTCGTGGGCAGGATGACCGTATCTCAGACGACGATCGACCTACTACGCCATTTGGCGAGCAGACCGGGCCACGACGAGGTGAAAGCCGATTTCAGGCAATTGCTCGTCGAGGATTTCGGGGTCGAGCTCAGTGATTTGGAATTCGAGCGGCGCGTACCCGAGGTGCGCGGGAGGCTCGACGCGCTGATCGGGCGCACCGTTTTCGAGGCCAAGAGCGACCTAGATCGGGAGTGGTCGGACGTTGAACGGCGAATGCCGGATTATCTCGCCGACCGCGAGCGCGAGGAGCACGAGCATTTTGTCGGGCTCGCGTCCGACGGGCAAAGGTGGGCGGTGTTCGAGTTGGAGTCA
>DATMKU010000370.1:0-21342 GCA_035570935.1 Allostellaceae bacterium | reverse complement strand
GTACACGCCGACGCTCGACGAGATTGTCGAGGTGACGTTCACGGTCAGCCGGCGGGTGCGCAGGATCGCCGCGCACGACCCGGACGAGCTGCCCTTCAACGAGTATTTTCGCCAGGTGTTCTGGGGTTCGGGTATCGATGTCCCGGACAATTTCGAGACCCTGCTTCAGGAAATCGTCCTTGAATCGGTCGAGCTGCCGCCGGGCGGCAAAGCGTTGCTGTCGCTGCAACTGCCGGCGGAGTTCGTGATCCTCATCGACCCGGTGACGCATGGGACCCAATTCCTCGACGTCAAGGGCGAGCCGACCCGCGAGCGCCAGAACCTGACGATCGTTCTCGACAAGCTGCGTCCCCCGACGACCACCATGACGCTGCGCCCCGGTCCGTTGCGTCTGTCGCTGGACAACCGTACCGAGACCCGGGTGCTGCCGGGGCTGTGGGTCGCCAACGACAAGCTCCACGAGCTGCTCGGCCGCCGCAAACCCTTCCTCACTGCCAAGCGGCTGTTGACCAACCAGGTCTTTCGCGATCTTTACGGCACCAACACGATCGACGCCGAGCAGCGGCTCAAGATCACCAGCCTGACTTTTCTGTTCACCGACCTCAAAGGCTCGACCGAGCTGTACGAACGGGTCGGCGATCTTGCCGCCTTCGATCTCGTGCGCGCGCATTTCAAGGTTCTGAACGAGATCGTCGCCGCCGAAGCCGGTGCGGTGGTCAAGACCATCGGCGACGCGGTGATGGCGACCTTTTCGACCCCCGATCGCGCGGTCGCCGCCGCTCTCCACATGCGCGAGGCGATGCGCCACTTGGGCAACGGCGGCAACGGGCATAACGGGCACAACGGCGACGATCTGCTGCTCAAGATCGGCATCCACGAGGGCCCGTGTCTGGCGGTGATCCTGAACGATCGGCAGGACTATTTCGGCCAGACGGTCAACATCGCGGCCCGCGTGCAGGCGCTCGCCGACTCGCGTTCGATCCTGGCGACCGGGTCGGTCGTCGCCTATCCGCAGACCTCGAACCTGTTGAAGACGCGCGGCCTCGACCCGGTGGCGCAATCCCGCGCCTTGCGCGGCATTGCCGACGAGGTCGCGGTCTACGAGATCCCGTGATCAGCGTCGGAAGCCGTTAGTCGCAGCGCGGGTGAACGGCGGCAGCTGGTCAATTAGCTGACCCGAGAAGACGACGCCCGCGGCGGTCACCGGCAGGCCGGCGGCGCGCACCGCGTCTGCAGTCCAGGTGTTGCAGGTGTCGTACGTCCCCGGTGGCGGCGTAAAAGATGCTCTGAGGATAGGGCCCGGCGCCGGCACGGATCGGTTCGCCGCTGCGATCCTTCTCCATACTGTCCCACAGAAATCGCGAGAGTCGGGTTACGCCGTCGGGTGACACCGGGATCGGCCAGACATTGGCATCGCCGAAATAAGCCCCGGGCGAGACCGAGAGCGGTATGACCAGCACCACCGCCGGTCCCGGAACCGCGGCGCGCAGCAGGTCAGCAAAGCCGGGGTTTTGCGCCATGTAGAAGCCCCGCGCGCCCCAGCCGAAGACCACATACCGTGCACCGGCAAACCCGGCCGCCACTGTTGCCAAGCGGCCGGCGATCGCTCCCTTCGGCACCGCGATCTCAGTATGCCAGCCGCCGGCAATCACATAAATCAGGTCATCCCGCGCTGCCGACAGCGGACCGGATGCTGCCGGCGCCGCGACCCAGCCCCCGAGGACGCCGAGGAGGCAGACCGCCGCGCTGGCGAATCCTCTCCATCGAAGCCGCATCGAACCCGCCGCCACCGTATCGTCTACCGCATCCGCGTCAGCGGCGACGAGTAGCGCATAGAAGTCGTCGCCTACCCCTATCCCTATTCTCCCCGCCGCTGGTGAAAGCGAAGTCGGGTCCGAACGGAGGAAAAATATCCTGCGCCCGTACTGCCCCACGAAACCGGCTTTACGGAAAATTGAGAGATCGAGGCCTATCTTCGCCATGAAAAAGAGGCAGACGGTCATCATGGAAGAGGCCGAAGCATCCGAGTTCCGCGAGGCCACTTGGCCACGGACAGCCTTGCCGGCACGGCGGCTTCATCGTCACCGATCTCGTCCGGTTGGCAGCGCCGCCTTCTGAGTTCACCAATCGAAAATCTGTAAATGACCAAGCTCTTAGGGTCTACTCTGTTGGCTACTGTGCTGCTCGCAACCCCAGCGATAGCAGAGCAACCCATAGACTTACCCAAGGCAAGTCTGGCCTCCGGGCAAGCCGTTTCCCCGCCCGATCCGATGTTCCAAAGAGGACTCGCTGATCGCACGAGATGGGAAAAATTTATTAACTCAGAACAGTCCGATGTGAAAGCCGGCTCGATATGGTGGGCTGGACAACGCTCGCTGCCGCACCCTGGCTCTTGTGACCGAATGGCCGATGCCTTCGGCAAGCCCACGATCGACCCAAGCGGCCGGATCGGCGATCCAAGAGTCTTGTTCTATATGGGATGCATTGCCGCGCAGATGTTGCTCGCCCCAAGTGACGCGATGCGCAAATCCGAACCATATTACCGTTTGGGATGGAACGCCTACGTGCCTGCGGCAAGCGCAGGGGAGATAGTCAGGCAGAATAGGCGAGCGGGGCACCTTTGATAGAGCAAAGGCGGACGACCAGAAGTTATGACAATAATTGTTAAATGCGATTGGCGTGCGATCGGATCAGACAGTGTATTTGTGATTGATCGAGTATGGCTCTATAAAAGCTGTCCGTTAAAGCGGGACGATGAGGTTTTTATCTGGTGGCACGAACGCAACAGGCGATCCACGGAGTTGGAGATGCGAGGCACACTTTCGCGGTTCTCGCACCTTGGTAAATCGCCGACGGCCGGCCACCCTGAAGCCTCGCTGCAAGTCGACGTTACACAGAGGATCATACCGACTCGGTGGTTAACCGTTGCTGCTCTCGACAAGAATAGTGACACTCCCGCTCTGCGTACACTATCATACAAGCTGAAAAGTAATAGACATAAGAAAGTCGCATTTCTGGATCCTATGGAGGCGGATTACCTTAGAAGATTTTTCTGACCAGTAGTAAAGGCCACGCCCTCGGACAGTACGTCGGATTCAACATCCACAATTCTTACGCTTCCCGGGGGCGCTTTGTCGCTGCACGAGCTGACCCATATCTCGATGCCAAACCCCTACTTACGACCCGTAATACTGGCCACTCCGATCTTACTTGCTTCCGTGACGACCCAAGATATCAAGCCACCATCCCCGGCAAAAGTCGAGCCAGTGACTTGGCTCCTCATGGCGGGCTGCTGGTTCTCCGCTACACGTCCAAATTCGCGACGGTGAGCGCGTTCGATTGGATGAACTCGCGGCGCGGTTCGACGAGATCGCCCATCAGGGTCGAGAAGGTCTCCTCGGCGAGATCGGCGTGGCTGACCCTGACCTGTAAGAGGGCGCGGGCGTCGGGGTCGAGGGTGGTTTCCCACAGCTGGTCCGGGTTCATCTCGCCCAGCCCCTTGTAGCGCTGCACCTCGATGCCGCGGCGGCCCAAATCCATGACCGCCTCGACCAGGCTCACCGGACCGCTGATCGGCCAGCTCTTGTCGCGCGCCGCGAGGGCGCCGGGCCGGTCATAGGCCTCGCGCAATTTGGCGAGGTCGGCGCCGAGTCGGCGCGCCTCGCTCGACCGCAGCAATGCCGCCTCGATCAGACGCCGTTCGTCAACCCCCTGCCGGGTGCGGGCGAGGACAAGTCCGTCAATGCCTGACGAGCCAATGACGATTTCGCCCTGCCAGGTCCGCTCGGCCTCGGGGGCCAGGAGGTTTAGGCGCGCAGCGGTGCGGCGGGCGGCGTCCAGCGCCTGTGCCGGATCGTCGAGCAGATCGGTCGACAACGCCCCGGCGATCGCCGCCTGCTCGACGACCTCGATATTGCCGACCTTGGCGACCAGCGATTGCAACGAGCGGCGCTGACCCCGCGCCTCGTCGAGCAGCGCACGCAGATCGTTGGCGGCGCGTTCGACCCCGTCATACTGGGTGAACACCGCATCACGCAGTGCCGCCTCGACGCAATAGGATTCGAGCGCCGGGTCGTCCTTTAGATAGACCGCCTTGGCGTTGCCGCGCTGCAGCCGGTAGAGCGGCGGCTGGGCGATGTAGAGAAACCCCTTGTCGATCAGGTCCGCCATCTGGCGGAAGAAAAAGGTCAGCAGCAAGGTGCGGATGTGGCTGCCGTCGACATCGGCGTCGGTCATGATGATGATGCGGTGATAGCGCGCTTTTGCGGCGTCGAAATCCTCGGGGCCGATGCCGGTGCCGAGCGCCGCGATCAGGGTGCCGATCTCGGCCGAGCCCAGCATCTTGTCAAAGCGGGCGCGCTCGACATTGAGGATCTTGCCCTTGAGCGGCAGGATCGCCTGAAAGCGCCGGTCGCGGCCTTGCTTCGCCGAACCGCCGGCGCTGTCGCCCTCGACAATGAAGAGTTCGCTTTTGGCCGGGTCGCGCTCCTGGCAGTCGGCGAGCTTGCCGGGAAGATTGGCGATGTCGAGCGCGCCCTTGCGCCGGGTCAGGTCGCGCGCCTTGCGCGCCGCCTCGCGCGCTGCTGCCGCCTCGACGACCTTGGCGACGATCTTTTTGGCGTCGGCCGGGTGCTCCTCGAACCATTGCGTGAGCTTGTCGGCGACAATCCCCTCGATCGCCGGACGGACTTCGGATGATACGAGCTTGTCCTTGGTCTGCGACGAAAACTTCGGGTCGGGTACCTTGACCGACAACACGCAGCTCAGGCCTTCGCGCATGTCCTCGCCGGTCAGCGCGACCTTTTCCTTTTTGGCGATGCCGCTGTCATTGGCATAGGCGTTGACGCTGCGAGTCAGTGCCGCGCGAAACCCGGCGAGATGCGTGCCGCCGTCGCGCTGCGGGATGTTGTTGGTAAAGCACAGCATCGTCTCGTGATAGCTGTCAGTCCACTCCATCGCGATTTCGAGGAGGATGTCCCCTGCCTCCCCCGGGGCCGGCTTGCGCTCGCCGCGGATCGCAATCGGCGGCGCGTGCAGGACCTGCTTTGAGCGGTCGAGATAGCGGACAAAGGCTTCGAGGCCGCCTTCGAAATGCAGGGTGACGCTTTTCGGCTCGACCCCGCGCGCGTCGTTCAGGATCAGCGTCACGCCGCTGTTCAGAAACGCCAGCTCGCGCAGCCGATGTTCGAGCGTCGTAAAGTCGAATTCGGTGTTGGTGAAGGTCCCGGTGCTCGGCAAAAAGGTGATCTCGGTGCCGGTCTTGGGGCCATGGCGGCCCGACCCCTCGGGCGCGGCCGGCGCCGGGCCGACTTCCACCAGCGGCGCTTCGGGCGCGCCGTCGCGAAACCGGATGAACCATTCCGAACCGCCGCGAAACACCCGTAGATCGAGCCGGCTGGAGAGGCCATTGACGACCGAGACGCCGACGCCATGCAATCCGCCCGATACCTTGTAGGCGTTCTGGTTGAATTTGCCGCCGGCATGCAGGTGGGTCATGATCACCTCGGCGGCGGAAACCCCCTCCTCGTCATGAATCCCGACCGGGATGCCGCGGCCGTTGTCGGTGACGGTAACCGAGCCGTCGGCGTTGAGCGTGACGGTGACGGTGTCGCAATAGCCCGCGAGCGCCTCGTCGATCGCGTTGTCGACGACTTCGTAGACCATGTGATGGAGGCCGGAGCCGTCGTCGGTGTCGCCGATATACATACCCGGCCGCTTACGCACCGCCTCGAGCCCGCGCAGCACCTCGATCGAGTGCTCGTCGTAGGTTTCGTCCACACCGTCGCCGCCATTTGCATGATGGGCGCCGTCATTGCCGGCAGCCGGCAGGTTCGCCGGGGGCATGCCGATATTCGCAGCCGGCGCGGCGGCAATCGCCGGCGGCAAACGCGGATCGGTCGTCGGATTGTTTGTCATGTCTTCGCTGGTGAACTTTCTTGGATCAAGGGAAGTTTGCCGCGACGGCCCCGTCGTGAACCGACAGAAACTGGGCTTCGCCGCGCAGCGGGGCGAACACCGCTTCGTCGGTGCCGGTGAGCCAGACCTGGCCTTCCAGCCGAACCAACGCCGCAAAGAGCGCGGCGCGCCGATTCGCATCGAGATGGGCGGCGACCTCGTCGAGCAGCAGCAACGGCGTGTCGCCGCGCATCGCCCGCTGCAGTTCGGCGTGCGCCAGCAGGATCGCGATCAGCAAAGCCTTTTGTTCGCCGGTCGAAGCATGCTCGGCGGCGAGGCCGCCCGGCACCAGCGCGACTGCGAGATCGGAACGGTGCGGGCCGATCGCGGTGCCGCCGGCCAGCGCATCGTCACGCCGGGCCCGGGCCAATGCCGCAGCGAACTCGGCTTCCGCGGCGAGTGCCGGCATCTCATCGAGCCACGCCTCGACGGCGCCGACGAGCGCCAACTGGGCGCGCGGAAACGGACCGTCGGACTCGGCGCAGGCGCGGTCGAGCCGGTGTACCGCGTCCCGCCTAGCAGCGGCGACGGCAATGCCCTGCGCCGCCATGACTTCTTCGAGTGCGGCGAGCCAGACCGGCTCGGGCGGCCGATTGCGGGCAAAGCCGGCGTGCAGCAGGCGCGATCTTTCGCGCAATGCCTGCTCGTAGGCGCCGACGCGGGCGGCATGCGCCGGATCGAGCGCCAGCACCAGCCGGTCGAGAAACCGCCGTCGGCCGCCCGGGCCATCGAGGAACAGCCGATCCATCTGCGGGGTCAGCCACACCACACCGAGGTGCTCGCCGAGCGCCGCTTGGCTGCGCGCCGGCTCGCCCTCGATCCGCACCACCCGGCGATCGACTGCTTCCGCCGCATCGCGGCCGGTGCCGATGCGCAATGCGCCGCGCCGCGTCGCGAGGGTCGCGGCGACCGCCCACCCTCCGGTCACGGCGGCGGAACTGCTGTCTTCGATCGCGGGGCGCCGGTCGATCTCGGTTAGCTTCGCGCCGCGCAGCCCGCGCCCCGGCGCCAGAAACGAGACGGCTTCGAGCAGATTGGTTTTGCCGGCCCCATTTGGCCCAGTCAGCACGACCGGGCCGGTGTCGAGCGCCAGCCTCGCCGCGGGATAATTGCGGAAATTGGTCAGCGCCAGGCGGGTCACGCCGACGCCGCCCCGCGACGCCATGGCGGCCGCGGCACCGGTGCTCCAACGGGCTTCCTGTGCCTCGGTCAGCATGCTGATTATATGGTGTTACGGGTCCTTTATATCCACTCGCCCGGCCTTGCCGCTGAAGGCGGCAGCTCAGACCCGCATCGGCATCAGGACATAAAGCGCGCTCAGATCGGACCGGTCGCGCACGATCGTCGGCGAGGCCGAATCCGACATCACGAACTGCGCTCCTTCGCCTTGGATCTGCGCGGTGATGTCCAAGAGGTATCGCGAATTGAACCCGATCTCCAACGGCTCGCTGAGGTAGCGCACCTCCAGCTCCTCGATCGCGGCGCCGTTTTCCGGGCTCGTCGCCGACACCGCGAGGCTGCCGCCATTCGACCCCGGCGCGATAGCGAGCTTGACCGCCCGGCTCTTTTCGGTCGAGATCGTCGACACGCGGTCGACTGCCTCGGCGAAATCCTTGCACTTGACCTCGAGGATCTTGTCGTTGCCGGTCGGTATCACCCGGTCGTAATCGGGGAAGGTACCGTCGATCAGCTTGGAGGTGAGCCCCGCCTCGCCGGTGGTGAAGCGGATTTTGGTTTCGCTCAATTCCACCTGAACATCGGCGTCGCTCTCGTCGACCAATTTGCGCAATTCGAGAACGGTCTTGCGCGGGACGATGACGCCCGGCATCCCGGCCGCCCCCTCCGGCAACACAATCTCGACGCGCGCGAGGCGATGCCCGTCGGTCGCCACCGCGCGAATCACCGGCACCTCGTCGTTCTTGGTCGCGTGCAGATAGATGCCGTTGAGGTAGTAACGTGTCTCTTCGGTCGAGATCGCAAAGCGGGTGCGATCGACCAGGCTTTTCAGCTCGGCCGCGGTCAGCGTGAAGTGATGCGCCAACTCGCCGCTCGCCATCACCGGGTAGTCCTCCGGCGGCAGGCACGCCAGCGTAAAGGTCGAGCGCCCGCAGCGCAGCACCATGGTGTTGCGCTCGCCGCTCGCCTCGACTTCGATCTGCGCCCCATCGGGCAGCTTGCGGACGATGTCGTAAAGCGTATGGGCCGGGGCGGTGATGCGACCCGCCCGCTCGATCTGGGCCGGCACCCGCTCGACGATTTCGAGGTCCATGTCGGTGGCGCTGAGCGCCAGCCCGCCGCCTGCGGGTCCGCCGCTATCGGCTCGCAACAGCACATTCGAGAGAATCGGGATCGTGTTTCTCCGTTCGACGACGCTCTGCACATGTCCCAGAGCCTTCAGAAGCGCGACCCGTTCGATGGTGAGTTTCATATTGGCGACACGCAGGTTGGCGATGCGGGCGGCGCCGCCCCGTCAACGGGCCGGCGTCCCCGTCGCGCAGACCGCGCGGCCGGCGGACGGGACCGCACCCTACCACAAAACAGTGCACCTCGGCACCCGCCGTCGCGGCCGGGAAAGGGGGCGGCCGGTGCTGCGGCGGGATGCTCGGCGGGTCAGCTCTGCAGCATGCGGCGGAGCAGCTCGACATCCTCGGCGAGGACCGGGTCGGTGTCTTTCAGCTCTTCGATGCGACGCACCGCATGCATGACCGTAGTATGGTCGCGACCGCCGAATTTGCGGCCGATCTCCGGCAGCGAGCGGCTCGTCAGTTGCTTTGAGAGATACATCGCGACCTGGCGCGGCCGGGCGACGACGCGGGCGCGCCGGCTCGACGTCATCTCGGCAAATCGAACATTGAAGTGTTCGGCGACGCGCCGTTGGATCTCCTCGATCGTCACCCGCCGCTCGCGCGAGCGCAACAGATCGTGCAGCTCTTCCTGCGCGCTTTCGAGGGTAATGTCGCGCCCGACCAGCTGCATGTTGGCGACGATGCGATTGAGCGCCCCTTCGAGCTCGCGGACGTTCGAGGTGATCTTGTGGGCCAGCAGCTCCATGACTTTGCGCGGGATCTGCATATTGGCCTGCTCAGCCTTCGACTGCAGGATGCCGAGGCGCAGCTCGTAGGTGGTCGGGTGCAGATCGGCGACCAGCCCCCAGCCGAGACGCGAGCGCATGCGCTCCTCCATCCCTTCGAGATCGGAAGGCGACTTGTCGGCGGAAATCACGATCTGCCGGTTCTGGTCAACCAGCGCGTTAAAGGTGTGGAAGAATTCTTCCTGGGTCGACTCCTTCCCGCTGATGAATTGCACATCGTCGATCATCAGCAAATCGACCGAACGAAACTCGTCCTTGAAGTCCATCGTTGACTTGTAGCGTAGCGCACGGATGAACTGATGCATGAACTTTTCAGCCGACAAGTAGATCACCTTGCGGGCGCAGCCGTGCTTGTGGACGTGCCAGGCGACGGCGTGCATCAGATGGGTTTTGCCGAGACCGACGCCGCCGTAGAGAAACAGCGGGTTGAACGGCACTATGCGCACCGCGCCGGCACAGGCCTCGGCGACGCGACGGGCTGCCGCGTGGGCCAGCTCGTTCGGCTTGCCGACGACGAAATTCTCAAAGGTAAAGCGCGGATCGAGGCCGGAAGGCTGCGGCCGGTCTTCGCCGATCTCCAGCCCTGGCGCGGGTTCAGCGGTTGGAGCGAGCACCGGCTGAGGCATCTCCTTCACCTCCTCGCGGTTGGCTTGCTCCAATAAACGCGGCGCGCCGGCCGCGGGAACGACCACTATCGACACCCGCTTGACCTGCCGGTTCTCCGCGCGCCAAAGGGCCAGAATCCGATCAGCGTAATTGGATTCGACCCAATCCCGGTAAACGCGCGCCGGTGCTGCGATGATTGCCTCGCCGCCGTCGACCCGCTGCACGTTGATCGGCGCGAGCCAGCTGCGATAGGCGATTTCGCCGATTTCATCCTTGAGTTGGCCGAGCACGCGATGCCACTCGATCTGCGTCGTGGTTGCGTTTTCGGTGCGATTTCCTTGACCTGCCTCTGCCACCACCACATCCCCCCGATTAGGACGGCAGCACCGCCCGGTTCAACGCCGGTAAATTTTACTGATTGACTCAGTCAATAACGCACGTTTCGCCGCTAGTTTTGCGGGTAACATCGATCCCCATGCGCACGCTATTATTGTTGTTTAGTCCAGGCAAAACAAGAGATGCCGACCGACATTTACAGGGCGCCAACGTTGTTCCTGGCGTCGCTATACGGCAATACTAACTTGGTTGACGAAACCCTGGCAACACGTCCGAAAAGAGAACGCAAAAAGTTTTTTGGACGCGACGGTGACGGCGGCGTGCGCGACGAGCCTGCGCGCGCGAATTACCGGATCGCCCGACGCGAGCGCCGGCCGACAACAGGGCAGGAGGTTCAGAGCGCGTTGATGCGCGTGGCGAGCCGCGACAACTTGCGCGACACCGTGTTCTTGTGCATCACGCCCTTGGTGATCGCCCGGTGCAATTCCGGCTGGGCGAGCTGGAGGGCTGATTGCGCCGCGCCCTTGTCGCCGCCGGCGATCGCGGTTTCGACCTTTTTGACAAAGGTGCGCACCCGGCTCATCCGGGAGCGGTTGATCGCCGTGCGCTTCTCTGTCTGGCGGATGCGCTTTTCCGCCGATTTGTGGTTCGCCATGCTCGCGTGCCGAGTTACCGAAGACGGGCTTTTTATCTCCGGGCTGCGGATGCGTCAATCAAGAACGCCCGCGCCGGTCGCAGCCCACCAACAAACGCTCGCTGTCAGCAGGCGATCACGATATCGTGTTATGCCGCGCTGTCGGCCGAGCAACGAACCGCGGAGAACGCGACAACCGACAAGGAGCACGATCATGGCGTCAGTCCAACATGTGCATGTGAAAACCCGCGACCCCAAAGTGACCGCGCAATTCTACGTCGATAATTTTGGCGCGACGATGAAGGCGGAAATTCCCGGCCGAGGCTTTCGCCTCGATCTGCACGGTCTGCAACTCAACATCACCGGCCTGATCGCCAGCCAGAACCACGAGCAGCATTACGGCATCGAGCACATCGCCGTCGACACCGAAGACTATGACGGCACCTTGACCCGGATGCGCCAAAACGGCGTGCGCATTCTCGAAGAGATGCCTCCCAACAACGGTAGGCGGGTGTGCTTTGTCGAAGCGCCCGACGGCGCGCAGATGGAATTAATCGAAAAGGTCTGAGCCCGGTCGATGCGATAATCTGGGGAGAGGCGGCGGGCATGGCCTTGAAAGACAAAATCGCGCTCGGCGTCTCGCTGCCTCACCGTTCGCCCGAACCGATCGGTGTCGACGTGGTGCGCCGAGTGGCGCAACGCGCCGAGGCGCTCGGCTTTCGCGACCTGTGGGTGACCGAGAACACGCTCGATCACGTCTTCTGTTTCGACCCGGTGGCGGTGCTGACCTATGCCGCCGCGATTACGACCAGGATCCGCCTCGGCGCGTCGGTAGTCGTGCTGCCGATCCATCACCCCGCGCTTGTCGCGCACCAATGGGCCTGCCTCGATTATCTGAGCGGCGGGCGCGCGATCCTCGGCGTCGGGCTCGGCCGCGAGCACCACTACGCCCAGTTCCAGATTCCGCGTGAGGCCCGCGTGCGACGCTTTCGCGAGGATGTCGAGCTGATCCGGGCGTTGTGGAAAGAGCCGCGCGTCGATTTTCGCGGCAGAATTTTCCAGCTCGAAGGCGGGACGATGATGCCCAAGCCGGTGCAGAAGCCGAGCCTGCCGATGTGGTTCGGCGTCGGCCACCCGAACGCGGTGCGCCGCGCCGGTTCTCTCGCCGACGGCTGGATGGGCTCGGGCGGGTCGAGCATCGCAGCCTTCAAACAATCCGTGCCGATCCTGCTTGCGGCGCTGGAGGCTGCCGGGCGCGATCCGGCAAACTTCCCGGTCTCGAAGCGGCTGTTCATGGCGGTCGACGAGCGTCCGGGGGCGGCGCGCGCCGAACTCAATCGCTGGTTCACCGAGGTCTATCACAATCCCGAGGGGACCGACGCCTCCGGCATCCACGGCACACCGGAACAGGTCCGCGAACGGCTCGAAGAGCTGGTGGCGATGGGCGCCAACCATCTATTGCTGAACCCGGTATCGCGCCACGTCGAGCAGGTCGAGGCGCTGGCCGCTGTCGCCGGATTGACCTGAGGGCATTACAAGAAAAGGGGGCATCGCGATGTCGTCACTGCATTCCGATCCGGTCAAAGAGCAGGTCGCCGCCCATTGGGACCGGCGCGCCGCCCATTTCGACGAGGATTTCGGCCACAGCATCCGCACCGCGGCCGAGCGCGCGGCATGGGATCGCATTTTCGGCCTCGTGCTGCGGGAGACGGGTCCGCTCGACGCGCTCGATGCCGGCAGCGGCACGGGCTTCCTCAGTCTCGAACTCGCCGCGCGCGGGCATCGCGTAACTGGCGTCGATTTTGCCCCATCGATGATCGCGCGGGCCGAGCGCAAGGCGGCGGAGCGGGGCCTCGCGGTTCGCTTCGAGCAGGGCGACGCCGAGCAATTGCGGTTTGCGCCGGCGAGCTTCGACCTGGTGATCAGCCGTCACGTGCTGTGGACGCTGCCGCATCCCGAGGCGGCGATCGACGAATGGATCCGGGTGTTGCGGCCGGGAGCGCGGCTGGTCGTCGTGGACGGCGCGGTGCTCGACGGCAGCGACCGCGCCGCCGGGGCGCAGCCCGGCTGTCAGGAAAACGCCCGCACCAGCCCCGAATACGAGGCGGTCGGCGACCAGCTGCCGTTTCTCGGCGGCCGGCCGCGCCGAGAGATCGAAACCTTGTTGCGCACCCACGGTCTGGTCAACGTCGAGAGCGACCCGCTGGCGGATTTGGTCGAGGCGCAGGTGCAGCGCATGGTCGAGGAGGGGTTGGCGCCGCGGCGCCGCAACCGCTACATCGTTTGGGGCGATTTGGCGGGCTGATTTTAGCAGCGGGGTTTTTGCGCGAGGCCGGCCATGCAGCAGGGCCGCGGCGGCATGGGGAGCCATAAGCACGGCGTCTCCGGCCACGCCTCGCAAAGCCCGCGCCTGCGCCTCGCCAAACGGCTCGCCGCCGAGCGTGGTGAATACGAGACGCGCACAGCGCGCCGCCCGCTGCGCCCCTCTTTCGACAATATCCGCGACGCTTTCGCCGCCGGCCGCAAGCCGCGCCGGCCCTAGCCTCCTCGCTCTTAATGCGAAGGTTCGAGAGAGAATAGACCGGATCATAAGGCCCCAAATTTTTCTCGACCTCACGGCGGGCAAAGAGCGTCCCTCCCAGAACAGGAACTGAATAATGAACCGATCACGTGCGCGACCGGAGATACCTGGTGTGCGGCCATGAGTGAAACGATCACACTTGCGCTTACTGTCCGCGCCATGGTGCACCGCAAGGACGATCGATCGGCGGCTTTGGAAGAGGCTGGGTGTCGAAGCCGTGCTGGGCGATCTTCACAATATCGATACGAATCCGCGAGGCCATGGAAGGCATTGATGCGGCATATCTGGCCTACCCGGTTCAGGCGGGGCTTATCGATGCGGCCGTCAATTTCGCGCAGGCGGCAGGGGAAGCAGGCGCCTCCGCCATCGTTCGGCATGAGGCGTCTCTGGACGCCTCAACCGAGGCTCGTAAATTGCCGTCCCTCACCCTCCCGCTGCGCGGGTCCCTCCCTCTCCCGCGCGCAGGGAGAGGGAGGGGGTGAGGGCGGCAGCGCTCACTTACCGCGATAGGTTGGACCATGCGTATGATCATTACCGGCGGCTGCGGCTTTCTTGGCCGGCGGGTGGCAATGCTGCTGTTGGAGCGCGGCAGCGTTCTCGGTCCGATCGACGAATTGGTGCTGTTCGACAGTGCGCCGTCGGCCTTACCGCTGCCCGACGACAGCAGGCTGCGGGTGGCGACCGGCGACATTGCCGACCGGACGACGGTGCACCGATTGCTGACGCCGGGTGCGGCGGCGGTGTTCCACCTCGCCGCGGTGGTCAGCGGCCAGGCCGAGGCCGATACCGACCTTGGCTATCGCGTCAATCTCGACGGCACCCGCGCGGTGCTCGACGCCTGCCGTGCGCTCGGCACCTGTCCGCGGTTCGTGTTCGCGAGTTCGCTCGCGGTCTATGGCGGCAAATTGCCGCCCGCGGTTGGTGACGACACGCCGCTGACGCCGCAATCCTCGTATGGCGCGCAAAAGGCGATCGGCGAATTACTGGTCAACGATTACAGCCGCAAAGGATTCATCGACGGCCGCGCCTTGCGTCTGCCGACCGTGGTCGTGCGGCCTGGCTTGCCAAACCGAGCGGCCTCGACTTTCGCGTCCTCGATCATCCGCGAGCCCTTGGCCGGCAAGGACGCGATCTGCCCGGTTTCGCCCGACGTTGTCATGGCTCTCGCCTCGCCTCGCCGCGTCGTCGCCGCTTTGCATCGCGCCCACGAATTGCCGGGCGACGCGTTTGGCGCCAACCGGTCCTTGCAATTGCCCGGCTTTTCGGTCGCGGTCGGCGACATGGTCGAAGCGGTGCGCCGCGCCGGCGGCGAGGCGGCTCACGCGCATATTCACTGGCGGCATGACCCCCAGATCGAGGCGATCGTCACTGGCTGGCCTCAGGCATTGGCCGCCCCCCGTGCCACTGCACTCGGCTTTGCCGCCGACGCCGATATCGACGAAGCCGTTCACGCCTTTATCGAAGACGACCTCGAATTGCAGAAAACGCTGGCCTGACCCGCGGACCAGCGTGGTTGCGAGCCGCGTCGCTTTCTTGGGCGCTGGGATTTATGCTGCGGTAGTAGCTGATGGAGGAGGCGGTTGATGAGTGAAGCGGCAGCGGCGGCGCTGAGCCCGGAAACGGTGCTCACCGAGATGAAAAAGCACGGGATCACGCATGTCGTGTACCTGCCCGACAGCGAGACCAACTGGCTTTATCTGCTGATGAAGGCCGATCCGCAGCTGCACCTGATCGGGATCGGCCGCGAGGGGAATGCCTGCTCGATTGCCGCCGGGTTGTGGCTCGGCGGGGCCAAGCCGGTGATCCTGATCCAGAACACCGGGATGCTCGAGGCCGGCGATTCGATCCGCGGCTGGCTGATGAGCCTCAACGTGCCGATCGTGTTGATGGTCGGCTATCGGGGCTGGACCCGGCACGGGGTCACCACCGACACGGTGGCGACCTATACCGAGCGCTTTCTGATGGCGTTCGGGCTGAACTATTACCTGATCGAAAACGACGCGGATTCCTCGCGCATCGGGGTCGCCTTCGAGGAGGCCGAACGCACCCAGCGGCCGGTCGTGATCCTGGTCGGCGACGAATACCACGGCTTTAACCGGTAACCGCTGATACCGAACGGCTTGCAGCCTAGGCAATCTGCTCGTCTTTCCCGCGAAAGCGGGAACCCAGGGATGCCCACACCTCATCGCCTGCCCTGGGCCCCCGCTTGCGCGGGGGCGACGAGAACCCAATAAGATCGCCCGATTGATCGGGACCCACGCTCCGAGAAGGCAAAACCCGCGATGATGCACACCGTCGACATGATGAAGGCCTTCGCCCCCTACCGCGGCGACGCGATCCTCGTTCCCGGCCGCAGCGGCCGCTATTGGATCAATTTGAGCGACAATCACGCGCTCGATGTGGAACTCGGCGACCCGGCGATGGGCGGCCATGCCGGGCTCGGCCTGGGGCTGGCGCTGGCGCGCCCGGACAAAAAGGTCATGCTGTTCGATTCCGAAGGCGACATCCTGATGAGCCTCGGCATATTGGCGACGGTGGCCGAGCAGGCGCCGACAAACCTTTACCATTTCCTGATCGACAACGGCGTCTATGCGACAACCGGCGGCCAGCCGGTGCCGAACGCCGATAAAATCGCCTATGATGTGGTCGCGCGCGGCTGCGGCTACCCGCACAGTTTCGCCTTCGCCGAAATCGGCGATTTCGAGCGTCAGCTGCCCGCTATCATGAGCGCGCCGGGCCCGGTCTTTGTCGCCTGCAAGGTCGTTCCGGAGATCGAAAACGAGCCGATCGGCCGCCGCCGCCGTTGGCAGACGCGCACCCGCGAACAGGTGGTGAAGGATATCCGCACCGAACTTGGCGGCCGCTGAGGCGCGGGCTCGATCTGCCCCGGACCCCGTCGGCTTCCGCCTGAACCGCGCCCTCGCGCGGCGCCGATCCGACATTCCCCGGAGCGGAGATCCGTCCTAACATTCTGCGCCCGCATTCGGAGGTCGGCATGGCAAAGAGTTATCGGGTGGCAGTGATCGCCGGCGACGGCATCGGGCACGAGGTCATGCCCGAGGGGATTGCCGCAATGGAGCGGGCAGCCGGCACCTACGGCTTTGAGCTCCGCTGGAACGAGTTCGACTGGAGCTGCGAGCGCTATGCCCAGACCGGGCGGATGATGCCCGAGGACGGGCTCGACCGGCTGCGGCTCTACGACGCCGTCTATCTCGGCGCCGTCGGCCATCCCGAGGTGCCCGACCATGTCTCGCTGTGGGGGTTGCTGATCCCGCTGCGCCGCGGCTTTCACCAATACGTCAACCTGCGCCCGGTGCGGCTGCTGGCCGGGGTGCAGTCGCCGCTGCGCGACCGCGCTCCGGGCGACATCGACTTCTACGTCGTGCGCGAAAACAACGAGGGCGAATATTCCGAGATCGGCGGCCGTCTCTACGCGGACAGCGAGCATGAGATGGCGATGCAGCAATCGGTCTTCACCCGCCGCGGCTGCGACCGGATCATGCGCTACGCGTTCGAGCTTGCCCGCACGCGCAAGAGGCACGTGACCTCGGCGACCAAGTCGAACGGCATCATCCATACGATGCCATATTGGGACGAACGCTTTGCCGCGGTCGCCCGCGACTACCCCGATGTCAAGACCGACCAGTACCACATCGACATCCTGACCGCGCATTTTGTCCGCCATCCGGATTGGTTCGACGTGGTCGTCGGCTCGAATTTGTTCGGCGACATTCTGTCCGACCTCGGGCCCGCGGTGGTCGGCTCGATCGGCATCGCCCCCTCGGGCAACATCAACCCCGAGCGCGAATACCCCTCGATGTTCGAGCCGGTGCACGGCTCGGCCCCGGACATCGCCGGCCGCGGCATCGCCAACCCGATCGGCCAGATCTGGTCGGGGGCGATGATGCTGGCGCATTTCGGCGAGGCCGCCGCCGCCGCGGCGGTCGAGCGCGCGATCGCCGAGGTGTTGGCGGATGGCGGCGCCCGCACCCCCGATCTCGGCGGCAACGCCGGCACCCGGGAGCTCGGCGCCGCAGTCGGCGCCGCGATCCGCTGAGGCTCAGGCGCGCTTTGGCAAACCCGCCATCAGCAGCAGGAACACCGCCGTCCCCAGACCCCACAGACCGTTGACGATCGGTCCGATCAAGAGCCCCGGAAAGCGGAAGCCGTAGCCGAGCGGCAGGCCCTTGAGCGGCGCCACGACGAGCCACGAGAAGACGGTCGGAAATACCGCGCCGAAAACGATCGCACCGACCCAATAGCCGCCGGGGCTGCGAGCGATCGCGCTTTCGGCCAGCACAAAGACGACACCCCATACCCCGCCCCAAAAGGCGAGCGAGACAAACTGCGGCACGTGGAGCGGCGGCACCGGACGCATGTTGTAGGGCATGGCCGGGGTCATCCCGGCAAAGTGCAGCAACAATAGCCCGATCTGGTGAAACACCAAGGTCGCGATAAAGCCGGCAATAAAGCCGAACAGCAGACGCGTGGGCGAAATCGTCCGCGTCGATAACGACAGCGACTGCGCCATGATCGGTCCTCCCTGTTTCGCGTTCGCGCGCCGAACGCGCGGCCCCCCGGAGCGGGCTATTGGCCGCCGCGCCCCAGTCTAACGTTCTGAGCCAAAAATTCGTCGTCCCGGCCCACCGCAGCTATCGCTACCGGCCCGGGCCTGACGGGTGGAAAGGCGGGTTAATCTCCGAGCTGGGCCTTCAGAAAGACCGACATGCGGTCCCAGGCTTGGTTGGCACCGGCAAGGTCGTAGGCGGGGCTGCGCTCGTTGAAAAAGGCGTGGGAGGCGTCGTAGCGGTAAATCTCATGGCGGATGCCGGCCGCTTTCAGCGTTTTTTCGAGGTCGTCGACCGCGGCCGGGGTGCACCAATCGTCCTGGTTTGCGAAATGGCCCTGAAACGGAACTCGGATCTTGGCTGGGTCTGCGAAATCCTTGGGCGGGATGCCGTAAAAGCACGCCGCGGCATCGACCTCGCGGACATGCACCGCGGCGGCGACCGTCAACGCCCCGCCCATGCAAAAGCCCATTACCGCAACCTTGTCGCTGTGCTCCTGCAGGTGCAGTGCGGCACCGCGCAGATCATGGTGCGTGGCATCAGGGAAATCGAGGCCGGTCATCAAATGATTGGCCTCATCGGGTGAGGTCGTCAGCCGCCCCTTGTAGAGATCGGGGGCCAACGCGTTGTAGCCGGCGCGCGCGAAACGGTCGGCGACGCCGCAGATCTGGTCGTTGAGGCCCCACCACTCTTGGATGACGATGATCCCGGGGCGGCCGTGGCCTGCCATCGCCAGATAGCCCTTTGTCGCCAGCCCGTCGGGGCGGGCGAAGTCGGTCATGATCCCCATCGATATTCCTCCAGGTCAGGCAGCGGCGAAGGCCGGCATGACCTCTTGCGTGAACAGCTCGGTCGAGCGCATCGCCTCGTCATGGCTGATCGTGCCAAAGGCGAAGTCGCAGACATAATAATTGACCCCCGTCGCTGCGATCTCGCCGGCGACGTAGTCGCGGACTTGGGCGGGCGTGCCGGCGATCGCGTCGCCATGCTGCTGCAACACCGCCCAATCCTCGGGCAGGGCGGCTTCGAGCGGGAACGGCACGTTGTACTTGTGCCACAACTGCCCCATGTGACGTCGCCACGCCGGATAGCCGCGCCGCGCGGTCGCGAGCGCGTCCTCCTCGGTGTCGGCGATGATGATGTGGCGGTTGACGCCGAGCAATGGCAGTTCCGCCGCCGGTCGGCCGAGCTTTTCCCACTCGGCGCGATAGCTGTCGGTGATCGCGCGCACCTGCTCGGGTGGGCGCCGCGTCACGGTGTTGGCGGCGTTCGCCGCCGCCCATGGGACGCTCGCCGGGTTGCCGAGCCCATACCACAATTCCGGATACGGCTTTTGAAACGGCTTCATCGCCATCGGCACATGGTCGAAATCATAGAACTCGCCGTGAAAGGTCAGCTCGTCCTCGGTCAGGCCGATGCGGACGGCCTCGAACGCCTCGCGGAATTGCGCCGCCCCGGTGGCGAAATCGACGCCGTAAAACCCGACCTCGACCGGCGAGATGCCGCGCCCGACGCCGTACATAAAGCGCCCGCCACTCATCTGGTCGAGCATGCAGATTTCGTCGACCAACCGCAGCGGATGGTAGAGCGGCAACAAATAGACCATCGGGCCAAAGCGCAGCTGCTTTGTCCGCTGCGCCACCGCCGCCAGAAACACGCCCGGCGACGGCGCATAGCCCAAAGGCGTGTTGTGGTGCTCGGCCAGGTGATAGCCGTAAAAGCCGGCGCGGTCATAAGCCTCGATCAGCCTCAGCCGGTCCTCGAAATGCCGGGTCAGCGGCTGCCCGCTGTCGTCCAAATGGTCAAAAATCCCAAACCGCATCTACCTCTCCTCGATATCCCTTCGTTACCCTTGCCAATCAAGGAACGTCATTGCGAGCGGAGCGCGGCAATCTCGCGCCGCCTCGGACACCCCGTCCACGGCCCTGCCCGCCGAGATTGCTTCGTCGCTTTGCTCCTTGCAACGACGTCGCCGCCTCAGTTCGCGCCAACGATTGCGTCGGCGATCTTTTCGGCGGTCATCAGGGTCGGGAAATTGGTGTTGGCGCAGGGCACGCACGGGAACAGCGAGGCGTCGACGACGCGCAATCCCGCGACCCCGCGCACCCGTCCCTGGTTGTCGGTGACCGCCATCGGGTCGTCCTCGGCCCCCATCCGGCAGGTGCAGGTCGCGTGCCACACGCCGATCGCGGCCTTGCGGATGAAATCTTCGAGCGCCTCGTCGTCCTGCATCAGCTGCTCGAAGCGATAGCCTTCGACGATGACCTTCTCGATCACATAACGCCGCAACCACGCGGGGCCGTCGAGCAATTTGGCGATGACATCCGTGATGCGCTTGTTCTTCGCGTTGACGACGCCGATCTTGCGCACCCGTTCGGTATAACTTGCCGGGAACGGGTCGCTCGTTGCTTCAGCGAGCGCCGCGCTGATCTGCATCGCGCCCAGCCGGCGAAACGCGTCCATCAGCCGTTCGAGATCGCGACGGTCGGACAACAGGTTGAATTCGACGACCGACTCGGCCCGCCAGTCGCACGAGGCGAGCCTGACCTGTCCGGTCTCGGAAAACGTCTTGTAGACGGCGGCCAATAACGAGCCGATTTGCTCGCCGACCGCGTGCCAAGCCGATTTGCTGACACTCGCGACAAACATGTCGCCGGCCGGTGCGTCGCCGATCCCCGACGAGTAGCGCAACGCCAACAGAATATGCCGGCGCGTGATGTCGTTGAGCCGCGCGTCCGGCTTGATGAACGACGAGACCGAGCACGAGGGATGGTCCATCAGCCGCTGGCCGACCCCCGGTACATGTGCTGTGACCTCGATGCCGAGGTCGCGCAGATGGCCCGCCGGCCCGATCCCAGCGCGCAGCAAATGCGCCGGCGAATGGATCGCGCCCGACGAGACGATGACTTCCCCGTGGCCCGACGCGACGCGGAATTCGGTCTCCTTGCCGTTGACCAGCGCCTTGACCCCGACGCAGCGCGTCCCTTCGAACAACAGCCCGGCGACCTGGGTCAATGGCGAAACCGTTAAATTGTCGCGCAGCCGGGTCCCCGGATCGAGATAGCCGATCGCCGCCGAGACCCTGCGGTCATAAAGGTTCGAAATCGTGATCGGGAAATAGCCGTCCTTGAACTCGCCGTTCTGGTCCTGGATATAGGGAAACCCCGCCTCTTCGAACGCTTTGGCGACCGCCTTGGCGTGGCCGTTCCACATATCGGGAAAGATGCGGCGGACCGGGATGCGGCCGTCCTTGCCGTGCCACGGCCCATCGAAATCCATGTCGCGTTCGACTTTTTTGAAATAGGGCAGCACCGCATCCCAGTTCCAGCCCATCGCACCGCGCGCCTGCCATTCGTCGTAATCGGAGGGTGCGCCGCGATTGGCGAGTTGGCCGTTGATCGACGAGCCGCCGCCCATGACTCGCGCCTGTTCGTATTTGCGCAATGGCGGGCGGTCTTCCTCGGGCCGGTTGTGCGAGATCACCTCGGTGTGGACTTTGAGCTCGGTCCAGTGAAAGCGCGGGTTGAAATAGGCCGTACCGGGATAGCTGTCGAGGATTTCGGGCGGCACC
>DATMKU010000369.1:0-6237 GCA_035570935.1 Allostellaceae bacterium | reverse complement strand
CGGAACCACCGTCGTCAGCGACGGCGGCCAGTGGTTTCGCTGCATCGCCGAGCAGCCGGGTATCGTCCACGAGCGCCACGTTACCGGCTCCGGTCGCGCCGCGGCCCGCCACCCGGCCTTCCGCTGGGCGAACACGGTGCTCGCCAACGTCAAGAACAGCCTCGTGGCCACGCACCGTGTGGTCGGCGCCAAACATCTGCCGGGTTACCTCGGCGCCTTCGCTTGGCGCTTCAACCGCCGCTTCGTCTTGAAAACCATCCACGAGCGTCTTGCCGTCGCCGCAGCGACGACCCCGCCGATGCCCCACTGGCTCCTCAAAATGGCTGAGGCTCGATGGTAAGCGGGAAATATTTTATCGTAACCGAATGCTCGCCTCCCCCGCTGCCGATCCGATCCTGAAGCGCTTTCGTGCCGCACTCGACAGGCTCTACAGCCACGGCATCGGACGCGTGGTGCTGTTTGTCTCGCAGGCGGCGCGGTGAGCGCGTGTTCATTCCACGCCATGCCTCACTGGGCGGGCTCCAATGAAGCTTACACCCCGCTGATGCGGGAAATTCGCCGCGGGGGCGTCGATCTGTGACGCCTGAAGCGAAGCGGCATTTCGACAAGGCCCGGGAGTGCTTGACCCGCGCGCGAACCATTCTCGCGGCCGGAGTGGGCGAAGACGCCGGGCGCCATGCCTACCTCGCGGCCTTTCACGTGCTCACCGAGTAAACGGTCACGGCAACCGGAGTAAACGTCGCCATCACTGGCAGGTAGGGAGGGAAACGATGACCCGCTTCCGCCTCATGCTCTTTGCCCTCTCGTGCACGGTAATATTTATGGTTATCGTGCTCGCTATAATCACGTTTAGTAAGTCCGATCCCGTCGTTGTGGCCGCACCCGTGCTAGCCGCCAATCCGGAGAAGTTTTCCGGCCAGGAGATCGAGATTCATGGGCTCTGGTGTCACTACCTCAACCTGCTTTATTATTGCAAAGGTCCCGATCCGGAATGTCCGATGCGGCCTTTATCGGAGGCAGAAAAGGATAGATTTGCCAAAAATGTTCACTGTCGCAGCACAACAAGTTGCCCTGGACTGCCGATGTTAACCCCAGATGACCGCAAATATGAAAGCTGCATCCGTAGCAGTCCGCCGCGGCTCGTGGTCATCCTAAAGGACCTCGCCTTAGGCGAGAATAGGATTACGGTTGTTAATCCTGGGTGCGAAACGCGCGACCCAAGCTGTCTTGTCGATATGCAGTTTTTTGTATCGCCCGGTGGATATAGCGTTCACCCGGGAGAGCCGACGATCGTGACGACGTCCAGCGGGCGGCTTGTCTCTCGGTAATGGCAGACGAGCGGCAGCTGACGGTGGCGTCGGGCTCGCGGGGAAACACTACGGGGCGAGGGGACTTCTACTCGGACGCGGCAGTCTTTCTCAGAGCCCGGTCGATCTCTGGTTGCAAGTTGCACGTAGACGGCATCGTATCGTTCGTTACCGAAATCTTCGACGAGCAGTCCTCGCTCGCGGTTAGCGAGCACATCGGGTTGCCTTGGAATCAGCTACGAACCGTCGGCCGGTCCCACAGGCTTCTATCGTTCCGGCGCACGAAGGCCCCGAGCCCGGAGAAGATTTGTTCTACCGTAGCCAAGCAATGATCCACAAAGGTGTCGCTGAGGTAGAAGACCCACGGTTTACCGGCGCTTGTCGCCCGGTCGAACCAATCCCCGGGCCAGCCATCCGATTCAATTCTCCGCTCGAAAGCCGCAAGCTGCGACTCGGGCCATTCGAAACCCAGATGAAACATCTTGTTGCGGTAACCGAAGAGTGCCGCCAGGGTCTTGCGAAGCTCGGCCGGCAAATCTGCAGCGAGCCCAATCGCGTCGGCTAATTCCACGATGCCGTCCACCAGGTGCTTTCGGGATGGCAATGCATAGCTGCAATCCCATTGTTTGTCTGGCTGCATCACCCATCGCACGTGTCCTTTACGAGCGTCCTCTATGTGATCCAGCCGATCCCGAATGCCGGCGAAAACCCGCTTGAAAACAGACTCAATGAATGGTGCAAGCATGCCGACAGCCGCCATGCTGTACGCGGCGTCTCGAAACACCGATTGGTGCAGGTGGTCGACCAGGTCGTCGACGGCCCGCTCACTTGCACTGCCAGGTGCCTGTTCGAGAAGGCTCCGATTGCCTTAATCTCGTTTGAGAGTTCATCGGCGGCTCGACCATGCCAGCGCAGGACGTCACGGATGGCGTAGAGCTGTGCGTCGTAGTCCGGCCAGCCCAGAACAATCGACGCCAGGAACCGGTCGTCACACCCCGATAGGTCCATGGGCATATCTCCCGCACGTTGACAAATGTCGGGTAGGTAAGGTGACGATGACAGGTCACGCGGCTTCAATCGAGCGCTCGGCTCCTACCTGACGCTCGGCTCACAAACTTATAGACTGTGACTGTGACGGCTCGGCGCCCCGCGCGGTCAGGCGGCGATGGCCTTGGCGTGGCGGAGAAAATGGCGGTTGGGGAGGCTGCGCGGGCGGGCCGCGAGCCGTTCATGGGCGAGCGCGAGGGCAATGTCGCGGTGGCCGGCGCGGACGCCCGCCTCGGCTAGGGTCCAGTCGACGACGTCGCGTTGCGCGTGGCTGCCGCCGATCTGCCACAGATCGACGCGGACCGGCCACAACGACTCGACGGCCTCGGCGTAGGCGCCGCGGTGGAACGCGGTGAGGCCCTCGACCACCGGAATGCCGACGGTGCGATAGAGCCCGGCCGCTTCGAGGCCGCCGGCCGCCGTCTCCCGCATCGCCGCGAGCCGCCGCTCGACGCGTATTTCCCGGCCCGAGCGCAACTCGGCCATCGCCGCGTGGATATCGGCGAAGACGAGGCATTTCCCGTCGGCGTGTCCTTCCCACAGATCGGCCTGCTCGTTCCACCGCTCGCCGATCTCAACGCCGATCGTGTCGAGGCGCCACAACAATGCGGTGGCGTTGGTCAGGCTGAGGCTGACAGGGCGTTGCGTCGCGCGCATCGGGCCGTCATAGAGCGCCAATGCGGCGTCGTATTGCCCGAGTTCGAGATGGAACAACGCCCGGTGCCACCAGATGTGGACCTGGTTCATGTGGCCGGGGCTCGACCACAGCGCTTCGCGCGCCGCCATCCACCCCAACCCGTCCTCCGGGCGCCCCATCATTTCCATCACATGCGACACGGTGTGATGCGGCCAGAAGCTCAAGGGTTCCAGTTCGGCGGCGGCGCGCGAAATGTCCTCGGCGCGGGCGTAATCGCCGGCTTCCTCCAGCCCAAAACCGTGAAAGGCCAAGAGGGTGGCGTAGCCCGGCCGGTCGTTGGACCACAATGGCAAAGCCCGCGCCGAGCGGTCCCGTACCCGAGGAAAGCGTCCGAGAAACCCGTCGATCAATGCCGCGGCCTGGTGTGCCACCAGATCGACCGGATAGTGCGTCAGGTGGCGGTCGAGCACCCCGACGGCGGCGGACCGCGCACCCGCGACCAAACGAGAGAGTGCCCCGAGATGGGCCTGCTCGCGCTCGTTCAAGGTCAGGGCCCGGGCGGTTTCGACCAGCGCCTTGGCCTCGCTTGTTAGCCCGGGGTCGTTGGCCAGCGCCAACACCCAGGCCTTTCCCAAATGTGCCATCGCCAAACCGGGTGCGGCCGCGCGCGCCGCGTCGAACCCCCCGATAGCATCGCCGTGGACGAGGTTGAACGCCCGCACCGCCTCTTCGTATGCGACGGCGGCCGCCTCTGTCGCGCCGGAAAGGCGGTGTCCCTGGACGTCCTCGATCATGCTTTATCCATCGCTTTCATTGGTCGGGCGCGGGTTCGCCATCGTTACCCGCGCGGAAGCCGGAACAACTGCTGTGAGCTTGTCGCTCCTCGGTTCCCGCTTTAGCACAAGGGTTGTGCTGGGAATCAAAGTTGCAACTCGGTCGCGGTTTAGGCTGCAGCATGGCCCACCGCAGATCGTCGTGCCCGGACTTGGTCCGGGCATCTACAAGACCGCGACGGGCGATGAAGGCGTGGATGCCGGGACATGCCCGGCCAAGACGATAAAAGGTTGTATCTGGCGATCGATATGCAACCCGCTTCGTCTTCCCCGGACAGCCCTGCGCTTGCGCGGCAATGACGGGAAAACGATTAGTCGATTGCACGATTTCAATAGGTTGAGATCTCGATCGAATTCTGATCGGGGTCGTCGATATAGACCGATTGGATCGTGCCGATTGCCCCGGCGCGCGGCCCCTGCATCCGGATCGGCACGCCGCAATCTTCGAGGTGGGATGCGACCTCGCCGATCGGCGTCTCGGTGACAAAGCAGATATGCGCCGGCATCCGCTTTTCGCCGCCCAGCACCATCGCGCCGCCACTGGGATCAAGATCCTTGGCGGCGTCGAGATGGATCTTTTGCTGGCCGAAATGCAGGGCGGCCCGACCCTCGCCCATGGTCTCGATCTCCATGCCGAGCACGCGCCGGTAGAACTCCACGCTGCGGTCGATGTCGGCGACGGTGATATTCAGATGGTCGATGCGCTCGATCTTCATGGCCGGCCTCCTCGGTTTGAGCAGGTCGCGAGATTGCCACGATCTGAAGCGTTGGGCCAGCCCAACGCGCCTTGCCAACGGCGCTGCGGCGCCCCACCTGGAATGTCCATGATCAAACCGCATCGATTGTCAGTTACGCAACTCGCCGAAACATCGATATACCCGGTTCCCTGCGTTTAATTCCCGTTTTCCGCCGATTCAATTCCCGTCCGTCGGCGGAAAATTCCCGTTTACGGCGACAACAGGAATTCGCCTCCAACTCCTTGATCGGCTTGCCGAAAATCCAGAACTTAGCCGGCACGGAGCAGCGATTTCCGGGATAATTCCCGTCGAACCGGGAAATCCGCGCTTCAAGGTGCTGCTCACCCGTCGGATCGCGGGCGCAGCCGGAACAGGGGCGGGTGGTCGGGTTGGGTGGTGACGATGGCGCGGGGCGTGACCGGGGCGTCGTCGGCGCGTTCGATATGGAAGGCGCGGGTCAGCGTTGCCAAAACCAGCACCGCCTCGGTCAGCGCGAACTGCGCGCCGATGCAGACGCGCGGCCCGACGCCGAACGGTAGGTAGGCGAAACGGTCGGGCGGCGGGGCATCGAGCAGAAAGCGCGATGGGTCGAAGACCTCCGGCTGCGCCCACAGCGGGCGGTGGCGATGCAGGACCCAGGGTGCGATCAGCACCACCGTCTTTGCCTTTACCGGAACGTCGCCGGCGACGTCGTCCCCGATCGCCTGGCGCGCCAGCGTGAAGGCCGGCGGGTAAAGCCGCATCGCCTCCTGTACGACGGCGCGGGTATAGACGAGGCCGGAGAGCGCATCGGCGGCGTGGTCGGGCCCGAGGTCGATCGCGGCGGCCTCGTCGGCGAGCCGCTCCTGGCGGTCGGGTGCGCCTGCCAACAGATAGAACGACCAGAACAAGGCCGCCGCCGTCGTCTCGTGGCCGGCGACGATCATCGTCGCCACCTGGTCGGCAAGCCGGGCGGGCGGGAACAGCGCGCCGCTCTCTGGGTCCTTGGCGTCGGCCATCAGGTCGAACAGATCGCGCGGGGCACCGGCCGAGCCCTGGCTGCGGCGGGCGGCGATGATCCGCCCGATCAGCCGCAGCCAGCGGCGGCGAAACCGCCAGCGCAGCAGGTCGCGCGGGCTCGGGACCGAGGGAGGCAGCAGAAAGTCGAGCAGGTTAGGCCGCCCGAGACGCTGGGCGTAGCCCTTGATCAGCCCGCGCAGCTCGGCGCCGTAGCACTCCATCTCAAGCGAAAACATCGAGGCGCCGGCGATTTCCAGCGCCAGGAACTGCATCGCCGCAAGTAGGTCGACCGGGGCGGCGCCCGCGGCTTTCAGATCGGTGACCGCGGCGTTGGCGGCGCGCGCGACGTGGCGCGCGAGCATCGGCATCGTGCGCGGCGCAAAGGCCGGGGCCAAGGTACGGCGCTGCTGCCGCCAATCTTCTCCGCGGCTCAGCAGCAGCCCCCTGCCGAGCAACGGGCGCAGGATGCGGATGCCGGCAGCGGTGCGGCGGTAATTCGCCGAATTGTCGACCAGGATATGCTGGATGCCGACGGGGCGGCTCATGATGATCTGCCGGCGACCGAAGACGCGGCGAAAGACCACGTCCTCCTCAAAGGCCTGGGGCGGAAAGATGCCGATCGCGTTGTCGCGCAGCGAGCGCGCGAAATCGCGCGACGACGGCGGCTCAACCCGGTG
>DATMKU010000368.1:0-2476 GCA_035570935.1 Allostellaceae bacterium | reverse complement strand
CTCAAGAGCCCGTTCGAAACCAACCAGCCGGTCAGCGTCGACTACATGCCGGGGCTCAAAGAGCCGGTGCGCGCCGCCGCCGAATAGGAAGCGTTATACCCGGTCGCCGGCGTGGATGCGCAACGCGCGGCACGTCGGCGCGCCAACGCGGGCTTTTTTTGCGGCGTCTTTCCGCATCCGTTTCTCAAGCACGGCCTTGGATCAGCTCAGCCGGGGGACATCTCTTCGATAACATCGACGAGTACGTTGGTGTCGAGGAGGATCATTCGTCGGGTCGCCGCGCAAAAAAACGCACGAACTCGTCGGTCGTCATTCCCAAGTCAAACGTGCCCCGGATCGCATCGAATCGTCCCCTCGGTCGCTTCTCCTTGCTCCCGAGCGCGACTCGGCCGTCATCTTGGTCATCCCGGCCTCCGTAATACCTACTTCTTCCAATGTATTACATAGCCCGAAAGTGCCGGTTGTGCCAGGATGACGAGGGTAGTATGGCGTGCCGGGGAGTAATGGTGTGCTCATAGAAATCGGCCATTTCGCGCTCGTCCTGGCGCTCCTGGTCGCGGCGGTGCAAGGCACCGTGCCATTGATCGGCGCCGCGGCGAGGAACCGGGCATTGATGGACATGGCGCGCCCGGCGGCAATGCTGCAACTCGCCCTTGTGGCGTCTTCCTTTGCCGTGTTTATCCACGCCCACATCGTCTCCGATTTCTCGGTGCTGAACGTCTTCGAGAATTCGAGCACCTCGAAACCGATGCTCTACAAGGTCACCGGCGCCTGGGGCAGCCATGAAGGCTCGATGATGCTGTGGGTCTTTATGCTGGCCTTGTTCGGCGGGCTCGTCGCGTTTTTCGGCCGCACCCTGCCGGTGAGCCTGCGCGCCCGCACCCTGGCGATCCAGGGGCTGCTCGGCTTTGGCACCCTCTTGTTCATCATCGGCACCTCGAACCCGTTCGCCCGGCTGTTTCCGGTGCCGGCCGACGGCCGCGACTTGAACCCGCTGCTGCAGGACCCGGGCCTCGCCTTTCATCCGCCGTTTCTGTATTTCGGCTATGTCGGGTTTTCGATCACTTACTCGTTCGCAATCGCGGCGTTGATCGAGGGCCGGGTCGACGCGGTGTGGGCACGCTGGGTGCGCCCCTGGGCCTTGACGGCATGGTGCGGGCTGACGATCGGCGTCGCGATGGGCAGCTGGTGGGCCTATTACGTGCTCGGCTGGGGCGGGTGGTGGGCCTGGGACCCGGTCGAGAACGCCTCGTTCATGCCATGGCTGCTCGGCACCGCCTTGTTGCATTCGGCCGCAATCGTAGAAAAGCGCGAGACCTTGCAGCGCTGGACCGTGCTGCTCGCGATCATGACCTTTGGCATGAGCCTGATCGGCACCTTCCTGGTGCGCTCCGGGGTGCTGACCTCGGTCCACTCCTTCGCCATCGACCCGACCCGCGGCGTCTTCATCCTGGTCCTGATCGGGATCGTGATCGGCGGCGGGCTGATCCTCTACGCGTGGCATTCGCCGGGCCTCGCGGCCGGCAACCCGTTCGCGCCGGTCAGCCGCGAGGGTGCCCTCGTCCTCAACAATTTGTTGCTCGCCGCCGGCATGGCGACGGTGTTTCTCGGCACCTTCTACCCGCTCTTCGCCGAGGTGTGGAGCGGCGTCAAACTGTCTGTCGGGCCGCAATATTTCGATGCGACCTTTGTCCCGATCGTGGTTCCGGGCCTCGTCGCGATGGCGATCGGCCCGGTGCTCGCCTGGCGCCGCGGCAATCTCGCGGCGGCGATGCGCCGGCTGCTGCCGGCGCTGATCGGCGCGATCCTGGCGCCGCTAATCGTATTTTATTTCAACCGCGGCGCCTCTCTGGCGGCGCTCGGCGGCGTCGCCCTCGCCGTGTGGGCGATGCTCGGCGTGATCGCCGACCTCGCCGACCGCGCCGGCGTCGCGAAATTGCCGCCCGCCACCGTATTGCGCCGGCTGCGCCATCTGCCGCGCGGCACCTGGGGCTATGCGATCGCCCATTTCGGGGTCGGTGTGTTGATCGCCGGCATCACCGTATCGACCGCCTGGCGCAGCGAGCGCATCGAGACGGTGCATCCCGGCGACGACTTGCACATCGCCGGGCGCACCTTGCATTTTGTCGGAGTGACCGAGGGCAGCGTCGAGAATTACGACGTCCAGCGCGCCGAGATTGTCGTCGACCGGCCGGGCAATACGCCCTTTACGGTCTATCCCGAGCGCCGCTGGTATCCGATCGCCGGCAGCTCGACGACCAATACCTCGATCACCACCAACGGCTTTGGCGACCTCTATTTGGCGCTCGGCGAGGGCGACGGCAAGGGCGGCTGGGTGTTGCGCGCCTACTACAACCCGCTCGTGCCCTGGGTTTGGTTTGGCGCGGTCCTGGCGGCGCTGGGCGGAATGGTCTCGCTGAGCGACCGGCGCTCGCGGCGGCGCGTCGCGGCGGCGCGGGCGGTGCCGGGGATCGCG
>DATMKU010000367.1:0-2758 GCA_035570935.1 Allostellaceae bacterium | reverse complement strand
CGCGACCGTCACTGGGCTCGAAGCTGCGGCCGAATTGGTGCTGTGCGAAGGCGTCATGGGCCTGTTCGACGGCACCGGCGCCGATGGCGAAACCGGATCGACCGCCGAATTGGCGCAACTCACCGGCTGGCCGGTCGTGCTGGTCGTCGATGCTCGCGGACAGGGCGCGTCGGTCGCGGCATTGCTGCAGGGCTTTACCAGCCATTGTCGAGACATCTCCATCGCCGGGGTTGTCTTTAACCGCGTCGCCAGCGATCGGCATAGGGCCTTGCTGGCCGGCGCGGTAGCCCGGCATCGTCCCGCCCTCGCCGTTCTCGGCGCGCTGCCCGCCGACCCGGCTCTGGCTTTGCCGTCGCGCCATCTCGGGCTCGTACCAGCGGGAGAAGCCAGTCGCGCCGGTGCGGTTATCGAACGCGCCGCCGACGAGATCGGTGCTCACATCGACATCGATCGGGTGTTTGCAGCCGCCCGGCCCTCGGCGCTCGCCGGCGAGGCTGCGACTGACGGTATCCCACCGCTTGGTCAGCGCATCGCCGTCGCCCGCGACGACGCTTTCTGCTTCGCCTATCCGGCCTTGCTCGAAGGATGGCGGCGCGCGGGCGCCGAGCTGCTGTTTTTCTCGCCTCTCGCCGACGAAGCCCCCGACCGCGCCGCCGAGGCGGTGTACCTGCCCGGCGGCTATCCCGAATTGTGGGCCGGCCGTTTGGCGGCGGCCGACGGTTTCATGGCCGCGCTGCGCCGCGCCGCGGGCGAGGGTAAGCCGGTCTACGGCGAATGCGGCGGCTATATGGTTCTCGGCGACAGTCTGGTCGACGCACAGCGGCATCGCCATCCGATGGCGGGTCTGCTGCCGCTCGAAACCAGCTTTGCCGAGCGTCGCCTGCACCTCGGCTATCGCCGCGCAACCTTGCTCGGGGAAACCCCGCTCGGGACCCCCGGCAGCCATTTCCGCGGTCACGAATTTCATTACGCGACGGCGGTGAAGGAAGATGCCGCCGAACCCCTCTGGTCGGTGGCCGATGCGGCGGGAACCGATCTTGGCAGATGCGGAGCGCGCCGCGGTCCGGTGTGCGGCTCGTTCATCCACGTCATCGACCGCGCCGCTTCCGCGGATCAACCGCCAGCCACGACCGGTTCGCCACCGTCCGCGTCGTAATCGATAATCGCTCTCTCGCGAGTCAGCAAAGTAAGGCGCTCCGCGCGGGCCTGCGCGATCAGCATTCGGAATGGCTAGGCCCGAGGCGGGTGCCATTCGACGTTGTCGTCGAGCGGGATGACCGGGCGCGGCAGACGCTGCCATTGGAAGCGGTTCAGCATTGGGGAGGTCAGGCCGGGCAAATCGACCTCGACGATTTGGTCGGGGCCGAAAAACTCGTCGAAGCCGCCGCGAAAATGGCCGCGCGACTTGACGACGACCGAGCGAGCGGCGCCGATGTCCAGCCCCATCATCTCGAAGAACACCGGGTCGGCGCACTGCACGCGATGCGAGATGACGACAACCGTGACGCCGCCCGTCCGCAATGCCGCGCACGGCCCGAGTTCGAGCCGCATCCCGGCGTAGATGCCGCGGCGGCCGACACAATTGCCGCCGCTCAATGCCACTACCCGAGCGGGCGCGCTCCACGGCTCGGAGAAGTTGGTAGTTTCCTCGCGGTTGAAGCGCGCGTCGAACTGGTAATGCAGCCCGAGCCGAGATGCCTCGGCGGCGAGCGGCGGATCGTACACGACGCCGAGCAAAGCACCCCGCACCCCGGCCTCGTAAAACGCGCGGAGCAGAAAGATCGTGTTGCCGCGCCCGCCGCCGCCCGGATTGTCGGCGACATCGGCGAAGGCGAGCGCCGGCAGCGACGGGTCTTGGCCGGTCGCGAGCGCCTTTTTGACCGCCTCGTCGAGTGCTGTCAGCCGCGGGTAAAACCGCGCCCGGTTGGCCCAGCCGAGCTCGGCGATCTCGCGCGCCAACGCCTCGGCCGCGCGCTTGTCACGGCGCGCGGTGACGACGACCGAAAGCCCGTTGTCGGCGGTGTCGGCAAAGGCAAACCCGCCCATGACCGAGACGTTGAGGATCTCCGGGTTCATCCGTTGCTGGCCTAGGTCGATCATCTCTGCATAAGGGCCGGCCGATGTCAGCATCGTCACCGTCGGCGGCACGATCGGCAGCCGGACGAACGCCGCCTGCGGCCGCAGGCCGGCCAGCATTTCGCGGATGGCGTTCGCCGCCTCCGCACCGCGCTCGCGCATGTCGAGATGCGGGTTGGTGCGATAGCCGATGAAGGCGTCCACCAATGCGACGTCGGCGTCCGAGACGTTGGCGTGCAGGTCGTAGGTGGCGACGACGGGGACGCTGTCGCCGGCGATGCGGCGGACCAGCGCGAGCAACGTACCTTCCGGGTCGTGGTCCGCGGTCGTCAGGCCGGCGCCGTGCAGCACGCAATACACGCCGTCGAGCTTCCCCGCCGCGCACAGGCCGGCCTCCCACTGCGCCATCAGGCGGTCGAAGAACGCCTGGTCCACCGGTCCATTGGGCTCGGCCATGGCGAGCACGATGGGAACCGGCTGCCAGGGGCCGGCCGCGTCCATGGCCGCGACGAAGCCGGGGAGTTCCCCTAGCATGCGCGGGGCGGCCGAGCGGGCCTCGTCCAGCATCGCCTGGCCGGAGAGCAGGGTGCGGGTGGAAAAATCGGCCTCGGTGGCGACCGGGGCGAAGCGGTTGCACTCGATCGAAAACCCGAGCAGGGCAATACGTGGTTCCAAGTCGGGT
>DATMKU010000366.1:0-4501 GCA_035570935.1 Allostellaceae bacterium | reverse complement strand
CGCGCGACGTTCTAGTATGGCTCGCCACCCGCGTACGACCGAGGAGCGAGAACCATGCCGACCGCAGCCGCCACGCATTCAAACGGCCGTCAGGAAGCGGCGGGTCTGTATCGCGAGCTCGAAGAGCGCCTTCTCGCCCGCGACCAGGTCGGCGGCAGCCGGGTTTATTACGAGTTGGTGCGGCGCGGGCGGCCGTTGCCGGAAATCATGGCGGAGGCGGTGCGCATTCACGCGCCCTATACCCACGTCCCCTATCATCAGCGCATCGACGACGGGTTTCCCAATTTCGTCAACAACGACCACTGCCTCCTATCGGCGCGCGCGGCGGTCAATTTGCGGACGATGCTGCCCGAAACGCTAGCGGCGCTGCCGTTGGCACAGACCATTTGGTACATCCCGTCGGGGCTCGATATCTGGAATCAGAAGATCCTGAAGGCGCCGGGCCATTACGCGACGCGCGGCTACAAGATGCCGAACACGACGCCGCCGGCGCCGGTCGTCTATTGGCCCGACCAAGAGCCGCTGCGCGAGGCCGGCCCGCTCGCCGAACGCCTCAACAATTGGCTGACCCTCGTCGAGCGCGGCGAGGTCGTCGACGCCTACCGGGTTTTTCTCGGGTTGATGGAAGAGCCCGAACACCGCAAGGAAGTGCTGGCGCAGCTAGTGTTTGCCGGGCTGATCGACGTCCAGGACCGCATGCTCTACAACCGCTCGTATACGACCGGGCACAAGGCGTACCGCGCCCGCTCGGTCGTCGAAATCGGCAACGCGGTCGGTTGGGACAACGCGCACGACGTGATCTATGCGGGCGCCCTCGACATCGCGGTCGGGCCGCGCTGGCATTCGGTCTACGAGATGGCGTGCAACGTCGTGACGATGTTTATCGAGGGCGCCGAGGTCCATGCGGTCCCGCAGGGCGGCACGACCGAGCGCGAACGCACGCTTCTCACGAACACCGGCCCGCTCGCCGAATCCGACACCGAGGGACTTGTCGATGCGCTGATCCGGCAGCACGAGCCGGCCTACATCGAGAAGATCAGCCGCCTGCTGCTCGCCGGCACGGCACCGCGGCGGATCATCGACGCGATCCAGCTGGCGGCGGCCCAGGTGGTGCTGGAGACCGACGGCCCGAACGCGTTCTCGATGCCGCAGCACACTTACGAATATTGCAACACGCTTGGCTGGTTCTACGACAATTTCGAGCATCCGCAGCGGCTTAAGCTGCTCTTTGTCGCCGGGTCGATGGTCAACCAGGCGGCGTGGAACCAGAAACATATGGGCTGGAGCAAAGCCGAGCCGATCCAGGCCCCCGGCGCTGCCGGGCGGATGAGCGGGGCGCAGATCGTCGGCCGGGTGGAGGAGTCGCTAAGCGCGCTCGACACGGCGCAGTCGGTGGCGTGGACCAAGGCCTATCTCGACAGCGGCGAGGACCGTTCGCCACTGGTGGAGCGGCTGGCGCTGATGGCGACACGGTTTGGCAACGACCCGCACAACCAGGAAATCCCGCAATGTCTGCTGCAGGATTACGGCAAGAACCAATGCGCTGACCGCGAGCGCCTGCTGCTCGCCTGCGCCCATATCTCCGCCGGCCACCGCAAATACGGCGACACCTTCGAAGCCGCCCGCCGCTTCGGCGACGCCATGGGCTGTCCCGAACTGCACTGAGGGGTTATACGGCGCGGACCCTCAGCCGCTTCGCTATGTTCGGCACCCTCTCCTGCATTGCGGGAGAGCGCAAGGGTCCATCGGCTTGGCGATGGGAAGTGTGAGGGGACGCCGTATCCAGTCTTTCACTGGAACTGAGCCTTGACCCTTTCGCACAGAAGCTGCAGTGATTTCATAACCTGAGCATGCGGGATCTTGGTGCCGCAATTCATCTCGCACAGGATGCCGTCGAGACCGAGGGTTTCCTGCAGGCCCATCAGACGGTCGGCGACCCGCTCGGGCGAGCCGACGATCAGTTTTTCGCGCAGCGCCTCGTCGTAAGTGATGGTCTGCAGCCGCCGGCCGCGCGCCGCGCGCAAGTCACCTTGCTGCACCCCCGCACGGGTTGCCGAGTCCTCGAGCCGCTCGCCGAGATAGCGGTAGAAATACATGATGCTCTCTTCCGGCTCTTCGCGCGCCGCCCGGTCGGTGTCGGCAACATAGACCGGAGCGCGCAGGAAGACCTTGCCCTCGCCGGGATGGCCCGCCTCCTTCCAGGCATCGCGGTAGGCGGTGATGTTTGGTTCCAGCTCTTCCAGCGTGCCTTGCCGCACCGCGACGAGGACGCCGTGCCCGAGCTTGGCGATGCCCGGGAACGTATCGGCGCTGTTGGCGGCGATGCGGATGTCCGGCCAGGGCTTCTGGTAGGGCTTCGGCGACAATTTGACGTTATCGAAGCTATAATACTTGCCGTGATAGGAGAAGGACGGCTCGGTCCACGCTCGCTTCAGGATTTCGAGCGTCTCGGCAAAGCGCTCGCGGCTCTCGCCGTAGGGCACGCCATAAGCCTCGTAAGTGCGAGGAAAGCCTGATCGTCCGATACCGAAGATCAACCGGCCGTGGCTGATCTGATCGACGGTGGCGGCCTCTTCGGCAAGCCGCAGCGGGTGGCACAATGGCAATACCTGCACGCCCGTGCCGATTTTCATACGGTTGGTGCGGGCGGCGATGGCACTGGCCAGGGTGAGCGGCGCGGAGCACACCGACCGTTCGGGGTTGACGTGGATCTCCGCCAGCCACATCGCGTCGAGCCCCCAGCGCTCGGCCGCATCGATCTCTTCGAACGAGGTGGCGAAGGCCTCCTCGTCGGTGACCCCGGCTGTGCGTTGAAACTCGTGAAACATACCGAACTCGAACGCCATATTTTTCTCCTTCCCGCCACGCGATAATCGCCGGCCCAGCGCCCGGCATAGCCGCCGCGGTGCGCCGCCGCAGACAGCGCCCGCACGCCGAATGTCGATCGAACGCCGCCAATTCGTCACATTAGGTGGGTTGCCGCGGCGTTACCAGATGAGAAATTTAAGCGATGCGCCAATAGATTAGGTCCACGAGAACGGCAGTTTCACCCGCCACCTGTGGACGGCGAGGATTAGCCGAACCTCGGCGCCGGTCTCGAGTAGGCCCGAGACGTTGCAGAAATAACATACTTTTGACGCACAGGAGACGAATCGCCCGACAGTTTTTTGACGGGATCGCAAGATATTCGACAAGCACATTTACCGGGCTCGGCAACGGAGCGAGGCCGGGGTGTATGCCAGCGCCGCCGCCCGTGGCAAGGCGGCGGGCCGAGCGGCCGGGGTGTCGCGCAGTTCCGACGGCCTGTGTGATCGAAGACCCCGCGTGATCGAAGGCCCGTGTGATCGAGAGCATCGCGAAGGTGAGGGACAATCTCGAACTGTCGTCAGACGCCGCCGGCCTGGAGCGTGCGATTGCCGCGGGCGACCTTGACTCGTGCCGCGCCGTCTTGCACGAATGCGCCGTTTCGGACAGCGACCGCGCCGCCTTTTATTGCCGATTGGGCGAGGCATTTTTTTACCGCGATCAAACCGAGGCGGCCCTCGAATGCGCCCGCTCTGCTTTCGAGTTGCAGCCGCAACGCGAGTCGATCGCCGATTTTTGCGCGTGGCTGTTTAGCAATTGCGGGCATCACAACGAGGCCGCGGCGGCCTATGAGCGGCTGATCGTATGCCGTCCCGGATGGGCGGCTGGACATCGCCATGCGAGCGGCTCGTTTGCCGCGGCGGGCGATATCGATCGGGCCATCCAGCACGCCGCCAGGGCGAGCGAGATCGAACCCGGGCGCTTGGAGTTTGCGGTTCACGCCGGATGCCTATTGGCCGGCATCGGGCTGCACCAGGACGCAATCGGCTATTTTTCGCGCGCCGCGGAGATCGAGCCCGACGACCCCCTGGTGCTTCGCCACCTGTCGGGCTGCCTGCTCGCCGCCGATAATCGCGAGCTGGCGCTCGATCTGGCGTTGCGCGCGCATCGGCTGGCGCCGAGCGATCGCCCCACCGCGCATCATGCGACGGAATTGCTGCTGCGCTGCGACTGTTGCGCCGAAGCGGCACAGCTCATATCGGCGGCGCTCGCCGCCGACGCCAGCGACACGATCGGGTATCGGCTGCTGTCGGCGGCGGAGATGCTGTGCGGCCGGACGGAGGAGGCGCTCGACGCCATCGACCGCGCCCTCGCGCGGGCCCCCGCCGAGGCGGAATATCATCTGCACCGCGGCAACCTGTTCTATCGTCTCGCCCGATTCGAGGAAGCGGCTGCGGCATTTGACCGTGCTGCCTTGCTCGATCCGGATAACCCCGCAACCAAGCGCTCGCAACTGACAGTCTATTTCGACAGCGGCCGGTATCGCGAAGCCCTTGCGGTCGGCGGTGCGCTGATCCGGGACGCCCCCGACAACGAGGAGTACGCCCGGGCGGTGTTGCGGGTATTGAACCGCCGCTTCGAAACGCTGGACGGCGACTACGTCCTGCTGGGTGAGCGCTCGGCGCCGCCAATTCGA
>DATMKU010000365.1:0-21795 GCA_035570935.1 Allostellaceae bacterium | reverse complement strand
GGATGATTCATCGCGTCATTTAGCTAAGGTATACGTTATTTCGAACTATTAGTTTTTGTTCGCACAATACTTGGGTAAGGCTTGCGGCGCCACAATCGGCCTCCGGCATTGTGAGGAGACCGATGAAGCCGAACCCAGCGCTGTGCTTGTGCGCCGCCCTTTGCGCGGCGGCGCTCGCGAGCCCCCCCGCCGCCGCGCAAACCAACGGCCCGTCCGCGTGGATAAAGCGGCACTGGCCGATGCGCGCCTACCACAATGCCGATGGCACGTTTTCGCGACTGAAGGAGGAAATCGAGTCGGAAAACTGGTCGGGATACGCGGTTACCGCAGGGTCGCCCTATGCCACGGCGTCGGCGACCTGGCAGGTGCCGAGCGTCACCCACGACGCCCTATCCGTCGGTTCGGAATACGTCTCCAATTGGGTCGGGATCGGCGGATACGTCGATGATACTTTGATCCAGCTGGGCACACTTTCGATCGTCGCCACCACCGGTGCGGTATTCTACTATGCCTGGTACGAGCTTTATCCCAACATCGCGATTGACATCTCGCTGCCGGTAAACCCTGGCGACATCATCACCGCTTCGCTGCAATGCACCGCCGCGTGCTCCCCAGGTCAGACCCAGACCTGGCAGCTCACCATGTCGGACGAAACCGACAAGTCGTCCTGGACGGAGAGCTTCCAGTATCAGTCAAGCATGGGCTCTGCCGACTGGATCACCGAGGCGCCGTACGAGGGCGGGATCTTGCCGCTCGCGAATTACGACCAGGCGACCTATGACCCGATCGAGGCCAACGGCGCGAACCCGAACCTGTCGCTGGCGGCGAACGGAATCATTGCAGCGGACCCGTATGGCGAAACCTCGAACCCATCGGCCCCTTCGCAAGGCAACCTGTTCAGCACCTGTTGGGGCGCAAACGGCGCCGGCCTGACCCCTTGTGCCGCCGGCTCGATCACCGTGCCCGTTGCGACCGATCCGCCGCCGCCAGCCCCGACTCCAGCCCCATCTCCGCCGCCGCCAGCCCCATCTCCGCCGCCGCCGTCGGTCAATAATGTCTCGGTAACGTTGGCGGCCTCGCCGACGACGACGGTGATCCCGGGCGAAGCATCAAAGCTCATCTGGACTTCTGCGAACGCAGTGACCTGCGCCGCGAACGGGTTCACGGTCGGCAATAAAGGTAAATACGTAGCTGGACCGTTTGCTTGGGCGTTGGTATTTCCAAGAGTGACGACTTCCTATTCGATCAGTTGCACCGGATCGAGTGGAGATTCCGCCACCTCGATGGTCACGGTGACCGTGAAGTAGCGGCTGGATCAGAGCGGCCGGTTCCGGCCGACGACCGAGCAGGGGACAGACTCAAAGCGAAAGGCGCGACCTTGTGGTCGCGCCTTTTCCCCGGCCATAGTGACACGACATGTGTCTCATTGTGAACGCTTCGATCGTCTCAATTAAGCTGAGTAAAAAATCCTAGACGGCTAACATATTACGTGTTATCGGCTTTTTAAAGTTATCCGAGCGCGCTGCGGTTGGCACGAAATTTGCCGGTTAACCCTTGAATCAATGCGTAAGGTATCCCCAATGCGCCACTGGACCGCGAGCATATTTGCAGCGACCGCATCGCTGGCAGCGATTGCCGCCACCGCCGACGCGGCGACGATCCCGATCACGATGGTGACCCCCACGGTGCTGCTCGCCGACTTCAACGTGATCGCCGAGGAGGACCTCACGACGTCGACCGACATCCAGGGCCCCGTCATGGTCGGGTGCCTCGCGAGCGGTTGCGTGTCTACCGAGGGTCTGCTTGCCACCGGAGGGCCGCTCAACTCAAAGAGCGTCGTGTTGGGCACGACCGCGGGAACGACGGGCATCACCGGCTACGGCGAGGTCGATGTCTTTGGCAACGTCCTCGCGGGCACCAATGTCAGCGTCATGGGTTCGGTGACCTATATCGGCGGCACCAATGGCGGGTCGCTCCTCACCTCGGGGACGGGATCGGTATTGGGCGGATATGCTTTCCCACCGGGCACCGCCGCTCAAAATGCGACAACCTTCCAGACCTATATCTGGAACCCGCTGACCACGCTGTCGAACAACCTCGCTGCGCTGTCGCCCAACAGCATGTTCTCCGGAAACACCTTCACCCCCGGCATGACAGTGACGGCCACGAACGCCGCCGTCTTCAATATCGATTTGTCTGCGCTAACGACCGCGGGAAATTTGACTTTTGCCGGCTGCCTTTCATCCTCCGATCCCGCGACCCGTTGCAACGCCGTGATCAATGTCATCGGGAGCGGCACCCTCGACAACACCCACCTCGTCTTTCCTGCCGGTCTAACGGGTATCGGCAACTTTCCGAACATCATCGTCAATTTCGAAGACGGGGTGACGGATGTCGTCGAGAACGTGTGGACGGCGTCGATCCTCGATCCGTTGGGTTCGGTGACGGGGAAACATGAGATTGACGGGGGCGTCGTGGCGGAAAACTTTAGCACGAGCGATGAGACGCATCTCCCGGGCTTTGACTGCAGCTCCAATCTCTGCGGGCCGTCCAACATTATCATAACCCCCGAGCCGGGTTCGCTGACTGTGCTCGGCGCCGCGTTCGCTTCCTTCGCCGCTCTGACGCTGCTCCGACGCCGCCGCGCCTGAGCGCGGCGTGGCTGCTCGACAGCGTCGCGCCGCGGGGCTGCGACGATAGTAGCCACGCGTTTATCGAATTTTGTGTCTCGGCTCATCGCCCGACCGACAGGCCCCCAGGTTGGGATGCGCCCTCCAACAACCGGCGGGCGCGCTAAGACGGTCGCGTCGCGCGAAGCGGCCGACCATCCGGGCGTGACGGCATTCGCAAGGGAGTCGCCGGCAAGACCGATTTCGGGGCATTGACCGAGGTAGCAATTTGCACCGGGCGGCCGAGGAGTTTCGCCGGATGGCGCCCGATCTACCGGCCGCGGCGGGCGGCGAAAATTCGGCGCCGTGGCAGCGGGCGGCGGCCGAACGGCACCGCTAACGCGGCGCAAGGCTCCTCGAAGCGGGTCGGCCCGCCGCCGCGCTCGCCGCGTTTTCGCAAGCGGCCCCGCTCGATCCGCGTAATGCCGGCGCCCATCATGCCCTGGGCCGCATATTGCTGGAGAGCGGCCGGGTCGAGGAAGCCGCCGACAGCCTGCGCTTGGCGACGGCCTTGAATGACCTACGAACCGCGGCTCGGCGAGTTGCGGCAATTGCTGAACCCGAAAGAGGCCGACGTCCATAGCGATAGCGAGCTTCGGACCAGGAACGAAAACAGCCCGAGCCACGTTCGCCGCGCTGCTGCGTTGCCATATGCTGGCGGGTGGTGGCGGCGGGCAAAAGCGCCGGCGGGCCGACGACGACGCGAAAGAATTAAACAGTTCCGGGACCTTGTCGGAAAATTTTACGCATCTTGTTGTCGGAAATTTTTACAAATTGTACCGGTCGAACCACCGGCGTCTTTTTCTAACCTATTGAAAAACCGGTCAGACCCCGCGTGTGACGCGGTTTTTTAACTATAATTTGGCGGCAAAAGATAGTCTTTAGCCCCGTGGCGACCGTCGGCGAAATTGACATTTCTTTGCTTCCCGACTCCCCGCGACTGGGGCCATACCATTGATATTTCGTTAAAAAGCGGCGTTGGCCCGAAGCTTGCTTACCTATATGAAGCCTTCACGCGGAGTGCTTGTCGGCAACCATGACAGCCGCCTGAAACTGCCTGACTTACCGGGTATCGCACATTTTTCGGTTTACCGCTCGGAGGTCGATCACAGCCCGGCTTTTTGAGATCGCTACCTTCGGTCCTTGAGCGAATACGCCGCGCCAGCGGTGCGGGCGCCATCGGCGCCCGATGACGTGAGTCGGTGATAGGGGCTTTGATGAGCAGCAGCCAAACGGTCATGCAACTTCACGGCGAGGTGCGGCGATGGGCGCGAGCGCCGGCGAGCCCGGTGCCGCCGGCGCCGGAGGCCACGGGTGAGCCGGTGGCAGACGCACCCACACTCTTCATGGTCGGTAACAGTCCCGTCATGTTCGACGTGTTCGAGCAGGTGCGCCGCTTTGCGGCCTGCGACGTCCCGGTGCTGATCACCGGCGAGAGCGGCACCGGCAAGGAGTTGGTCGCGCGCGCCATCCATGAACGCTCGGGCAGGGCGTCCGGCCCCTATGTCGCGCTCAATTGCGCCGCCGTGCCGGCGACGCTGATCGCCTCGGAATTGTTCGGCTACGAGAAGGGGTCGTTTACCGGGGCCAACGCCCGCAAGCACGGGCATATCGAGCATGCGCACCGCGGCACGCTGTTTCTCGACGAAATCGGCGACATGCCGATCGACCTGCAAGGGCTGCTGTTGCGCTTTTTGCAGGAGGGGGAAATTTTGCGGGTCGGCGGACGCCAGCCGATCAAGGTCGACGTCCGGGTCGTGGCGGCGACAAATGTGCGGCTGCGCGAGGCGATCGCCGCCGGCAAATTGCGCGAAGACCTCTATTACCGTTTGAACGTGCTGAGCCTGCACCTGCCGCCGTTGCGCGAGCGCGATGGCGATGTCGAGGTGCTGGCGACTTACTTTCTGCGCCAGATCGGCCACGAGCTGGGGCGCGAGCTGCACGGCTTTACGCCCGCGGCATTGGCGGCGATGCTGGCCTATCCCTGGCCCGGCAATGTCCGCGAATTGATCGCGACGATGCGGCGGGCGGTGGTGCTGGCCAACGGGCCGCAGGTGGACGTGCCCGATCTGCGGCTCGACCCGGTGGCGATGCAGCCGCCATCGCCGGCGCGAGCGGCGCCGCGGCAGATCCGGCCGCGGATCGCGTCCCGGCCAAAGCCCGGCAGCGACGGCGAGCGCGAAGCCATTCTGCAGGCGTTGCAGGAGAGCAATTTCAACATGACCCGCGCCGCCCAGCTGCTCGGCGTCGCCCGCGCCACCCTGTACCGCATGCTGGAGCGCAACCGGATCGAACTCGGCCAGCACTATTTGGTGCAGCCAAACGAGCCGGAGGCGGAAACATGAGCCCGGTTCGCGGTACCATGGCGAGCGGCCGGCTGCTGCCGGGCAATGCTGCGCGGCCGATCGCGGTTTGCGCCCCATTCCGGCGGGCCCGGGCAGCGGATGCGGCATTGGGTCAGCAGACACGACAACCGTCTCGCGGTGAGACGCGGCAACTGTCTCATTTCGCGATGATGTCGCGGACATCGTTAACAAATCGTTACCAGACTATTGAAAACGCTTCGATTTTTCCAGAAATGCGGCGGCCATTTTGTTGGCATGCGCGTTGCTGGTCATCAGGGGTCGGCATGCGAACCGGCAGGGGAGCCCCAGGCGGCAGATCGCGCCGTCGCGGGGTCCAGGCCGGCGCATGCAGGCGTGTTGCAGCGACCGCCGCAGGGGCGGGGAAAGGAAGAGGAAAGGCGTTATGAAACAGCTTTTGTTAGCAACTTGTGCGGTCCTCGCCCTGAGCGCCGGCGGAGCATGGGCGCAGGCGGCGGGTACGGCCAATGCGGCCGGTGGCGCCGGCGGTACCGGCGGCGCCGCGACCACGACGAATCCGGGCGGCACCGGCGGCGCCGGCGGTAGCGCCACAAACAAAAATTCCGGCAACAACGTGTCGGGCAACACCAAGACCACCACCAAGACCGCGACCGTAACCAAGAACCCGACGGCGACCGCGTCCGGCACCAGCAGTGCGGCCTCCAACAACGGCGGCACGTCGGTCAGCAAGGGTAACGGCAACACCAAGACCACGACCACGACGGTCACGCCGACCACCACCAACAGCGGCGCCACCGCCAGCAAGGGCAGCACCGCGGTCCAGGCCAACGGCAACACGCTGACCGCCAACAAGACCACGACCACGACCGTCACGCCGACCAATTCCGGCGCCCAGGCGAGCAAGGGCAGCACCGCGGTCCAGGCCAACGGCAACACGCTGAACGCCAACAAGACCACCACGGTCACCAAGACCAACACCGCCACCAACAACGGCGCCGCCGCCAGCAAGGGCAGCACCGCGGTCCAAGCCAACGGGAACAGCCTGCTCTCGGGCAACACCAAGACGACCAGCACGTCAAAGACCAATACGGCGAGCACGACCGGCGCCGGCAGCCCGGCCGCCAATAACGGCAGCACCGCCGTCTCCAAGAACAACGGCAACACGGTGTCGCTCAGCACCACCAAGACCAATACCAGCAACAGCAGCACCAGCGGAGTCGGCAGCCCGTCCGCCAACAATGGCGGCACCGCCATCAACAAGGACTCCGGCAATACCAAGACGACGACGATCAGCAAGAGCAGCACCAGCACGCCGACGACGACCAACAGCGGCACCGGCGCGGCGGCGACCAACGGCGGCAAGGCCACCAACGTCAGCGGCAACACGGTTGCCTCCGGCAACACCAAGACCACGACCGTCACCAAGGGCGGCTCTGCGTCCGGTAGCGGCGTCAATGCCGGCGGGCACGGCACCGCGGTCCAGGCCAACGGCAACACGCTGACTCTCGGCTCCAACAACACGAAGACCAACACCAACACCAAGACCACTACCAACACCACTAGCGTCAGCGGCGGTCAGAACGCAGCCAACAATGGCGGCAAGGTAAGCCAGAAGAACTCCGACAACACGATCTCGCTGACCAGCAGCAAGAGCAGCACCAAGACCAACACCAGCACCGCCTCCGCGACTGGCGCTGGCGGCAATGCGGCCAATAACGGCGGCCGGGTCAGCGTAAGGGGCTCCTACAACACCAACACTAGCACCAAGACGAGCACCAACACCAGCACCAACACTTCCTCTGGTGCCGGCAGCGCCGCGGCCAATAATGGCAGCAAGGCGATCAGCACGATGACCTCGACGATGCAAGGAGCCACGTCGACGGGCAGCACGGGTGGTACCGCGGCGGCGACGACCGGCGGCAAGGCGATCAACGTCAACAACGGCGGCAACACCATCTCGAAGTCAAACACCAGCACTAAGTCCTCGTCGGTGACTGCTGGGGCGAACGCGGCGACCAACGGCGGCAGGGTCAACACCACCGACGGGACCGGCCCCGGTGAATGGACCACCGCCACCGACGGGTCCAAGGTCAACAACACGATAAATGGCGGCAAGGGCGGTGTCGGCAACAACGACAACTACGGCACCAGCACCGTCTCGAAGAGCAGCACCTACACCAACAGCAGCACCAACAACAAAGACAGCGGCAACACTGACAGCACCAACAACATCATGGCGACGCTGAAAGACTCGGTGGTCGGCAGCGGCACCTTGACCCAGACGACGACCTACAGCCCGACGACCAGCATCACCACCGGGGCCAGTTCCGCGGTTACCAGTGCGACGGTCAACGGCAACAAGTACGTCTCGAAGGGAGCGGGCGGGTACAGCGGCGCCGTGTCGATGACCTACTCGATGGGCGGCCAGGGCATCCTGCAGGCCAACCTGAACAGCGGCGCCGGCTCGGTCCAGGGCAACTCGGTGGCGCTTACCTCCTCTGTCGGCGGCAGCGGCGGCGGGTTGAGCGGGTTCAGCCCGACGGTCACGGGTCCGCTGCACTAAGTCGCGCTGGACTGGAGTGGTCCGCATCGCCGAAATTTCGGCGGTGCGGACCTCGCCTTGGCAACGAGAGACTACGGGGTTTGCATCATGAAACGATCCGTCGCCTGGACCGTCGCGTCGCTGCTCGCAGCGACTTTCGGCGCCACCGGCTCGGCTTTGGCAGCCGAAAAGGGGGTGCTGACCGGATCACCGACGGCGGTGCTGGATGCACTCGCCGGAAACGTGGTGCCGGCGGCCGAGCTCGGCAAAGAGCACGGCCGCGGCATCACCATCAACACTGGTGCGGGTGCGGCGGCCAGCGCCGGCACCAGCAGCGGCAACGCGGTGATCGGCAGCCCGCTTACCGGCTTTATCAGCAACGACCACTCGATCGACAACAATGCCGGCATCACCTCCGTATTGCAGAACTTTGGCAACAACTCGGTCGTGCAAGCCAGTACGACGATCAATATCACGGTCTCCAAGTAAGCACGCGACGCGGGGTTGAGGAGACAGACGCGTCATGGCAACTCGATCCTGGTCGCGGCTTTCGGCGGTTGCGGTGGCGCTATCGGGGATTACTCTCCTCGCTGGCGCCGCCGCCCTCCGCGCCGAGGCGGGTTCGCTCTACCTCGACACCGGGCTCGGCGGTGGTGCGATGTCGCTGAACGTCGAAAGCTTTCAGGAACAAAAATATCGCAACACGATCGCCCAGGAGCACGACTTTTCCTGCGGCTCGGCCGCGCTCGCCACGCTCCTCAGTTATAATTACGGCATGGCGGTCAGCGAGGCCGACGTGTTTAAAGATATGATCGTAAACGGCAACCCAAAAGTCATCAGCGAATCGGGTTTCTCGCTACTCGACATTAAACGTTATTTACAGAGGCACGGGCTCGATTCGAATGGATTTCGCGCTCCCCTGTCCAAGCTCGAAGCGGTTCGGCTGCCGGCGATCGTGCTGCTGAATGTGCGCGGCTACCGGCATTTTGTCGTGCTCGAAGGCATCGAGAAAAAGCGGGTGCTGCTCGCCGACCCGGCAAACGGGATGAGAAGCGAGCCGATCGGGGTATTCGAATCGGAATGGAGCGGCATTTTTTTCCTGATCACCAGCAATGTCGCGCAAGGCCAGAAAAGCTTCAACAGCGATCAAAAATGGGCGACTGCCCCGGGCCCGCCGTGGGATCTGACACGCTACGCGCTCGATCTCGCGACTTTGGCCCAACCGGGTCTTCTGAACCTGTCCCGGTTTTGACATGTATCCCACCGGAGGGCAAAGTGACCTGCCTGTTTTCGCTGCTCGCGGCGACCGCCGTGATTGCAGCAAGCCTGCTCGGGGGATGTTCCGACAATGCCATCAGCACCGCGGGCTCCGATGCCAGGGTCCCGGTCGCGACCGCGACGGCGGATCGGGCGTCACCGCCGAAGCCGGCCAAGCAGGCGGCGGCCCCGGTGAATTCGGGCGCCGAGGTGGAGGAGCGTCTGGCGAGCGTGGCGCTCGACGACGCCAAGCTCAGCGACATTCGCGGCGGCTACGACACCAGCTCGGGCGTGACATTGAATTTCGCCTTTCAGCAGGCGACCTTTGTCAACCACAATTTGACCGAGAGCGTGGTGTTGCCGACGTTGACGATTTCCCCGGCCCAGGGAAGCGTTTCGAGTACAGCGGCGATGACCGGTGCTGCGCAGCCGGGCGTCGGCGCCGGCTCGCTCGTTGGCCTCGGCATAACCGGCGCTCCGTCGACGGTTGGGGCGGCGGGCATCAACTCGGCCACGGTGGTCGCGAATGGCGCGGTGCAGACGCAGGTGAGCGTGTCGACGGCGGCGCTCCAGGCGCTTGTCAACAGCGGGCTGGCCACCGTCATTCGCCCCGGCAGCGGCAATGGCGGGGTGACCAACACGATTACCAACTTGACGAACAACGCGGTGATCCAGCAAATGACGACCGTCGATATCGGGGTGAGCGGGCTGTCGAAGCTGTTGCAGCAGAGCGTTTCGTCCCAGGTGATGAGCCGGCTTTCCGGGCCGAACGCGGTGCGCTGAGGGGAAACCCACGAGATGCGCTTTACCCGGAGTTCGGAAAGCCGAAACGCGTGGCGACGGAGACCGTCGCCGGCGGAAACACCGCCAGGCGGCGATAGCAACGGGGGGCATATTGTGGCCAAATACCAGGAAAGAGCAGGACGCTTGCGAAGAGCGGGGCCAAGGGCGTTGCTCGCGGCCTTGGCGCTTTGTTTGGGGATCGCCGTCTCGCCGGGCTTTTGTCGGGCCGCCGAGCCGCTCGCGCCGGCGCGGCCGGGCGGTCTGCCGGAGGTGCTGGCCAGCGTCACGATCCTGTCCGAAGCGGCAATGGCGCGGGAGAGCGCCGCGGGCCTGCAGGCGGCGCCTGTCGTCGGCAACCAATCCGGGCAGGCGCGAGTGCTGCTGTGGGATGAATTGAAGGCGCCGCCCGAATTGCCCCCGGGAACCAACGGAACCGTGACCCTCAGCACCGGCGGCGCCGGCAAATGAGGTCGCCGGCGCGGTTGCCTAATAAAGCGAAACCGTCGCCGATCGCGTCAACCTGACGAAATTAGCTCTATTCCGAGCAACGGCCAGCGCTGGCGACCTCCGGCGCAGAGGTTGAGCTCGCGCGCCGATCGCGCGCTCGGTCCCGGCCGCCGATCACAACGAGAATTTGTAAGGCACTTCAAGCAGGACTTTTGCAACCGGCGTGTTGGGACCGGCGCCGATCCCGACGCTCAAATTCAGGCGGGTCGACTGCGAAATCTGGTAGCCGAGACCGAAATTGAAGGTGCCGAACGAATAGGGCGAACCGGAAATCGCCTGATGGTTTTCGAAGGCGGTAAACACGTGCTGTTGCTGGTAGCTAAAGGTCATCGCCGCACGGTCGTTCAGCGAAAAGCCGATGCCGAAGGTAATTGCCGGGTTTTCGCCAGGCTGCAGGTAAGCGGGAGTCCCGGGGCCGCCCTCGACGCTTTGGATGTCGACCGTTCTGCCGAGGTTGTGGATGTCCTCAATATTGGCGAACAACACGCCCGGCGCCGTCGGCATCAGGATCGTCAAGCTCGGCTCGATCGCGTAAAACCCGGTGCCGGTCGCCAACCGCTTTGGGTTGCCTTCCAGGAACTCGCCATTCGGGTCGTTGACGGTGACAATCGGGACATCGAACGGGCTGATGCCGGTGGCGGTCTTGAACAGGGCATTGCCGATAAAGATCGGCCAGCCGTTTTCGCCGCTGTTGAACTGGTAACTCGATCCGAACTGGATATCGCCGATCCCGGTGCCGGTAGCGTTGAGCGTCAGAAGTTCGGCGGTCGTGCCGACCGGGATCAAGCTGATCGTCGAACCGCTATTGTAAATATAGGGGACTTTGACGTTGACCTCCCAGCGGTCGGTTATGCCATAGCGCCCGGTCAGCGCCGCGGTCGTGATGTTCTGCTCGACGCGGTTGGCAAAGATGTTGCCAAAGGTAATGCCGGGGATGATTTGGAAGCCGTTGACCCCGAGCTGGTTTTGCGACCAGTAATCGTATTCGATCGACGGATCGAGAACGATCTGCCCCTTTGGGGTCAGGACGCCGCCGGCGCTCGATAAAGTCGGCGCGGTCTCCACGACTTGCCGGGCCTGTTGCTGTGCCGCCGAGGGGCCCTGGATCGGCGCCGCTTCGCCTCCGGCAGGCGGCGGCGAAGGTTGACCGCCTTGCGCCGGGGCGGATGGTGCCGCGGCGGGCGACTGGGCGACTTCGATGGCGGAGGGCGGCGCCGGAGCGGCGACCGTCGGAGAACTGGTTATCGTGGCTGTCGAACCCGGCGCGCCCACACCGACCGGCGCCGCGCCGGCACTGCCGGTCCCGGTCGCGCGCAGCGTGCGCAGCTGCTCGTCGAGCAGCACGCTCTTTTTGTCGAGCAGCTGGCTCCGGCGATCGAGATCCAAAAACTGTTGATGAAGCTTTGCCTCCTGCTTTTTCAGCGCGGCGATTTCCTTTTGTATTTCGGCGCGCAGCTGGTTCAGGTCATCGGTGGACGGATCGGCGGCAGCGGTAATAGGGAGTGCGGCAAGGCTGATCCCGCCGGCGAGCAGCGCCGGGATCAGGATGCGCAGCCGGTCGTCGAGACCACGGTTATCCAGGCTCCGGGCCGATGCCTGGCCGGCAAACCCATGACCGGCAAACCCATGGCCGGCAAACCCTGCGCGCAGTGTCGAGGCATGCCGAAGGTCGGTGGCGGCGCTTTGGCCCCGGGGGTCGCCGGAGGTACGCCGTTGTCGAGGCCTGCTCAAAAACATAGGCACGCTTCCCAGATCGTCCGCGACCGCTCGAGCTTCTGCAGGTGGCTTTAGGATAGCGCGTTTGCGCGGAGTTCGCGAGGCCAATTCCACCTCGGCGCACCCTTTCAGGCGCTGCTGCCCGCTCGCTTCGCACTGCTCGATGGCAGTCTTGGCGAGAAAATCCGGTGCGGCCCACTAAAACGGTACCGCTGTTCGGCCGCTGGCCTGCGGGTCCGATAATTGACACCGGGTTGACATCGCTCGACGCCAACGGAGCCGGGGTCGTCCATGCCGACGCTCTTTTAGCCAGACGCCGTCTCGCTAAGGCAACTGGCGGGCGACCGGCGGCTACGGCGGCGGGCTTTGGTGCGTTAGTGAAGACGCGGCTGCACCTTCTCGCACAACAACTGCATCGAGCGCATGACCCGCTCGTGCGGTATCAGACCGCCCGTATTGAGTTCGGCGAGGATACCGGCGAGACCGAGCTGATCTCTGAGACTGGCGAGATTATCGGCGACCATTTCCGAGGTGCCGACGATCGCCCGTCCGCGCCGCACCTCATCCCAGGTCAGTGACTGCAGCCTCTGGGCGCCCTCGATCCGCCGTGCGGTGTCAAAAATGCCGGGACTATTGGCCGACTCCTCCAGCCGCGCCCCGAGGTAGCGGTAAAAATTCATCAGGGTCTCCTGCGGATCGGAGAGCGCCTGTTCAAGGGTGTCGCCGACATAGACCGGCGCCCGCAGATAAACCTGACCGTTGCCGGGATGACCGGCCGCCTTCCAGGCCTCGCGATAGATCCTGAGATTGGGCAAGACCTCGTCGAACGTGCCGCGCCGCGCGCCGACAAAGATTGCGTAGCCTTGCTTGCCGGCCGAGATAAAGGTGTCCTCGCGGTTGGCCGCAATCCGGATCGGCGGGTGTGGCTTGTGGTACGGCTTTGGCACGATACAGACATTTTCGTAATTGTAGAATTTGCCGGTGAAGGAAAACGTTTCCTCCGTCCACGCGCGCTTGACGATCTCGAGCACCTCGGCAAAACGCTCTGGGCTCTCGCCGTAAGGGATGCCGTAGGCCTCGTAGGCGCGCGGGAAACCGCTGCGGCCGACGCCAAAGATCAGCCGTCCGCGGCTGATGTGATCGACGGTTGCGGCGTCTTCGGCGAGCCGCAGAGGCTGGCACAGCGGCAGCACCTGTACACCGGTACCGATTTTGATGTTGCGGGTGCGCGAGGCGATCGCGCTGGCGATCGTCATCGGCACCGCGCAGACCGAGCGCTCGGGCGCCATATGGATTTCCGCCAGCCAGATGGCGTCGAGCCCCCACCGCTCGGCGGCGTCGACCTGCTCGAAAGCGGTGGTGAACGCCTCGGCCTCGCTCTGACCGGGGCGCCGCTGAAACTCGTGGAACACGCCGAATTCGAATGCCATCGGTGCTACTCCTGTCAAATCGTCACTTGCCGGCGAGGGCGAAAGCGGGTTCGTCGGCAAAAGCCGGCATGATTTCGCGGGCGAAGCGGCGGATGTTTTCGCGCGATCCGCCAAAATTGATGATCACGTATTCGACACCGCCGGCGCGCAGCTTTTCGAGCTTGCGGATGATCTCGTCGGGGCTGCCGAACAACGCGCTCTCGGCGCTCTCGTAGCGCGCCTCTTCCTCATGCGATTTAAAGCGCGCCCGCGTCTCGCCGTCGGGGCGCCGAGCCAGCGCGTGGACCCGCATATGGCCCTGATAGCGGCGTTCGAGGGCGGCTTCCTTGTCGGCGGCGTCTTTGGCGAAGTGGATCGCCCTGGCAACCGCCACCTCCAACGGATTGAAGCGCCGTCCGCGGGCCTCGACTTCGGTCCTGAACTGCGCCACCTGCTCAAGTATCTCTTCGGCGAGCGAGTGCTGGCCCAACAGCATGTTGTAGCCGCGCTCGACGACCTGATGCACCGAATTAGCACTGCCGGCACCCATCCAGAATGGCGGATGCGGCTTTTGCGCGGTCGGCGGCTCGACAACGATGTTGTCGTACTGCCAAAACTTGCCCCGATGCGAGAACGGCGTTTCCGAGACAAAGGCCCTGGTGATCACGTCGAGCGCTTCGTCAAAGCGTTCGTCGGCCTCCTCCATGGCCACGCAAAACCCGGCAAACTCGTTCCAGCGATAGCCTTTGCCGACCCCGAAATCGAGCCGGCCGCCCGACAGCAGATCGAGGGTCGCCGCCTGCTCGGCCAACAGCACCGGATTGTGCCACGGCAAGACCAATACCGCGGTGCCGAGCCGCAGATGCCTGGTGCGGGCGCCGAGCCACGTCAACAAGTTGAGGCTCGCCGACACCTGGCCAAAGCCGGTGAAATGGTGCTCGACCAGAAAGGTGCTGTAATAGCCCAGCGCCTCGGCCTCGACATTGTTGTCGATAAAGTCGCGGAAGCCCTGGGCGCTGTCGCTGTCGGGGCCGGCGCGCCGCGCCTGCGCACTGCCGAACAAACCGAATTTCATGAATTCTTCTCCTGGGACGCTCGCTCCCTCGCCCCGCTTGCCGGGAAAGGGCGGAGATGAGGGGCAGTTGGAACCGGGCGAAAGCCGACCCGCATGTCGCCGTCGCCGTGAAACCTAATGCAATCGCGGCAGCACTTTTTCGCACAGCAGCTGCAATGACCGGGTCATCGGCTCGGGCGCGATCAAAGCACCAAAATTGAGTTCGGCGAGGATGCCGTCGAGACCCAGCTCTTCGTGCAATTGCAAGAGCCGGTCGGCGACCCGCTCGGGGCTGCCGATGATCACCTTGTCGCGCTGCACTTCTTCGTAGGAGATCGTGCGGATCGTCACGGCCTCGGCGGCGCGGCGGCGGTTGGGGGCGTTTTCGAGCCGCGTGCTCAAGGTCCGATAGCCGGACATGATGCTCTCCTCGGCCTGGTCGAACGCTTGGCCGTCGGTGTCGGCGATGTGCAGGGTCAGCCGCAGATAGACCTCGCCCTCGCCCGGATGACCCGCTTCCCGATAGGCTTGGCGATAGGCGGCGAGGTCGGGCGCCAACCCCGCCAGCGAGCCGCTGCGCACCGCGACAAAGATCGGATAGCCGGCTTCGCCCAATGACGGAAACGTCTCTTCGCTCGCGGCGGCAACCCGGATCGGTGGGAACGGCTGTTGAAACGGCCGCGGGACGGCACTGGCATTGTCGAAACGCCAGTATTTGCCCTCGTACGAGAATCGCTCTTGCGTCCACGCCTTTTTGACGATGTCGAGGGTTTCGAGAAAGCGTTCGCGGCTCTCCGAATAGGGTACGCCATAGGCGAGGTAGCTGCGCGGGTTGCCGCTGCGGCCGACGCCAAACAGCAGCCGGCCGTTGCTGATCTGGTCAACCGTCGCGGTCTCCTCGGCGAGCCGCAGCGGGTGGCACAACGGCAACACCTGGACGCCGGTGCCGATCTTGATGTGCTTGGTGCGGGCGGCTATCGCACTGGCGACGGTCATCGGCGCGCTCATCACCGAGCGGCGCGCCTGCTGATGAATTTCGGCCAGCCAGATCGCGTCGAGTCCCCAGCGGTCGGCCGCCTCGATCTGGGTCAGCGCCTCCGCGAACGCCGCTGCCTGGGTTTGATCCGGGCGGCAGTGGAATTCATGGTAGACGCCGACTTCCATGACCGTCTCTCCTATGCGCTTGGCGTATCCTGCTGATATGACGCTAAAATCAATCCCTTCATCAAGCAAATACCGATTTCCGATCATGCTCATGCCGCAGCGGCATGATAAGGACCTATCGCCAAGCCTGCGCATCCGGGTCATTGCGAGGAGCGCTTGCGCGACGCGGCAATCCCGCCGAACAGGACGAGCACCGAGATTGCTTCGCTGCGCTCGCAATGACGCCGTCGGACGTCTAGCGCGGTTGATAGCGCCGGTCGCCGGACCACCACAATTCCGATTGACCTTCGTCACCGCGGGTGGGCGAAATCGCGGCTGTTATGGAATTGCGCAGCCTCCATTACTTCGTCCGCATCGCCGAGCTCGGGAGCATCACCCGTGCCTCGGCGCATCTGCAGATCGCCCAGCCGGCCTTGACCCGGCACATTCAGCGGCTGGAGGAGGAGGTCGACGCCGCGCTGTTCACCCGCGCCAACCGCGGCGTGCGGCTGACCGAGGCCGGGCAGAAATTGCTCGACAGCGCCCAGCGCATCCTGCGCGACGTCGAGCGCGCCGGCGACGAGATCCGGGCGCACAAGGCGCATCCGAGCGGCAAGATCATCCTCGGCGTGTCCCCGACCCTCTGCCCGGTCGTCGTCCCCGAGCTGTTCGCGCGGATGCGCCGCGACTACCCGCTGATCGAGTTGAAAGTGGTCCATGCCGGCACCGTGCGGCTCGAGGAGTTCATCGTCGCCGGCCTCGTCGACCTGGCGCTGATGGCGGAGATTTCGCGCAGCCGGCTGATCGCCTCGACCCGGCTCGCCGAAGAGGAAATGGTGCTGGTGACACGGCCCGGCGCGCGGCCATCGGGCGTCGTCTCGGCCGAGGAGTTGAACCGCACGCCGCTGATCCTCGGCGACGGGTTGCGCGCGGCGCTCGAAATGCTGCTCGCCGGGCGCGGCATCGCCTTGCAGGTCGACACCGAGCTCAACGACCACGAAACCATCCGGCTGATGGTGCAGCAGGGTGTCGGCGCGTCGATCCTGCCGCATTCCTCGGTCTGCCGCGAATGCGCGCGCGGGGTGGCCCAAGCGCACCGTATCACCGCGTCGGGCGTCTTCCGCACCTTGGCGCTCGGCGCCGCGGCGGGCCGCGGCCCGTCCGCCGCGCGCCAGGCGGTGGCCGCGGTGGTCGTCGAGGTGCTCGGCGACATCGAAGCCAATGGCAAGCTGCGTCCGCGAATCGGCGAACCGGCGATCGCCGTCCCGGAGCCGGCCTCGGCAGGTGCTGTCGAGCGCGGCGGCTTTGGTCGTTTTCGTGCCGCTGCCGCGGTGCCGGGGGCTCGCGCGCGGCAAGCCGCTCCGTCGCCCGGCGCGGCGCGCAGAGGGTCGGGATGATCGGGTCGGGATGATCGGGTCGGGATGATCGCCCATCGGCGATCGAAGAAAATAGCGGCGGGACTGCCGCCGAACAAAATCTCCCCGGGAGGAGCAGATGACGGAACAAACCTCGGACAGCCTGTTGGCGCTGTTCGACCGGGCGCCGCTCAACCGTCGCTATTGGCGCAGTTTTGCGATCATCGCCGCCGGGTCGATGCTCGACCTGTTCGACTTTTTTATCGTCGGCTACCTGGTTGCCGAACTCGGCCCGCGCTGGCATCTGACCTATGGCCAGTCGGCGATCATTCTGCTGAGCGGCGGCATCGGCGCCATCATCAGCGCGCCGATCTGGGGCTCGCTGTCCGATTCCTGGGGGCGCAAGCGCCAGCTCGTCGCCGGCTATCTGATCTGCGCCGGCGGCGCCGGCTCGATCTCGCTGATCCCGGATCACGCCTGGCAATTGTTCGCGGCGCTGCGCTTTGTCGTCGGCTTTGGCCTGTCGGCGGCGAGCGTCCCGGCGTTGACGATGATCGTCGAGATTACGCCGACCCGGTTTCGCACCGTCGTCGCGAGCCTTGCGGTTGTGTTCCCGACCGTCGGCACCTTGCTGTCGGCGCTGACCGCGGCGACGTTGCTGTCGGCGCTGGGCTGGCGCGGCGTCGCGGCGCTGGGTGCGGCGCCGGTACTTGTAGCGGTGCTAGCCGCGTTCTTTATCCCGGAATCGGTGCGCTGGCTGATCGCCAAGGGCCGTTTTGCCGAGGCGCGGGAGTTGGTCGCGCGCCATCTCGGCGTACCGGTCGCCGCCGTTCCGCTGCCCACCGTCAGGCCGGCCAATCCGCCGCGCGGCCGGTTTTGGGATTTGTATGCCCAGCCCCGGCTGTTCTGGCTCGTGGTCTTCACGATGGGCGGAGCGGCGACCGTCGACTACGCGGTGATCCTGTGGGGACCGACGATCTTCTCGCTGTTGCTGAAGATCACCGTCGCCGAGGCAGCGCGCTATTTCGTCTTTGTCATTCTGTGCGGCATCACCGGCAAGATCGCGTTCGCGCTGATGCCGCAATGGCTCGGACGCCGCCGCTGCGGCCAGTTGCACGGGTTCGGGCTCGCCGTCACGATCGCCGTCGCCGGCTATTTTAGCGATGTCCATGTCGGCGGGTTGCCGTTGTTCATCCCGCTGTTGATGGTCGCCAATCTGTTTATGGAAGGCGGCTTCACCAATCTTGCCCCCTATGCGGTCGAGGTGTTCGGCGTGCGCCGCGGCGCGCGCGCCGCCGGGCTCAACCTCGCCTCGAACGGGTTTGGCAAGATCCTCGGCCCGGCGTCGCTTGCGATCATCGCCGGCACCGGCAATTTGTTGACCCCGCACGCGACCGAGCAGGCGATCCTTCCGGCATTTCTGTTTCTGGCGGTGTGCGCGCTTGGCATCGGCCTGGCGTTCACCTTTCTCGGCCCCGAAACGCACGGTCGGCCGCTCGCCATGGAAGATGACGAAGCCCCGGCTGAAATGCCGGCGGGAAGGACCGCTGCCGCGCGCATCGGTTCATTGTAACGTCGAGCAAACAACCACAGGCCCGCAAAGGAGCAGCCAATGCAGATCGTCGACTCGCAGATCCATCTTTGGGAAAACGCGCGGATGTCGCCGCAGCACCGCCAGATTCCGACCTACGACGTAAACGACGCGCTGAAGGAGATGGCCGAGGCCGGGGTCGACGCGGCGGTCATCCATCCGCCCAGCACCCTTGGCGAGGGACCGAACGCGCAGGCGGTCGAAGCGGTCAAGGCCCATCCCGACAAATTCTGCATCCTCGGCAATTTCGACCTGCAGGCCTCGAATCGCGAGGAGATCGTCAAGAACTGGCGGCAGCGGCCGGGCATGCTCGGCTTCCGCTTTACGTTCAACCAGCCGCATCAGGCGAGCTGGTGGTCGGACGGCTCGCTCGACTGGTTCTGGGCCGCCTGCGAGCGCGAAAAATTGCCGGTCGGCCTGATGGCTGGCGGCCATATGGCCGACCTCGCCCGCATCGCCGAGCGCCATCCCGGCCTCAAATTGCACATCGACCACCACGGCCGCGGCGGCAGTGGCGGGACCGGCACCGACGCCGCCGCCTTTGCCAATCTCGGCGACATGCTGGCGCTCGCCAAACATCCCAATGTCGCGGTCAAATTGTCGGGTGCGCCGAGCTATTCGAGCGAACCCTACCCCTACCGCAACATCCACCAATACATCCGCCGGATCTTAGACGCGTTCGGCCCGCAGCGCTGCTTCTGGGGCACCGACATCACCCGCATGCCGTGCTCCTACCGGCAATGCGTGACGATGTTCACCGAGGAGCTGCCGTGGCTCAAAGGCCGCGACCAGGAGCTCGTCATGGGCGACGCGATCTGCGACTGGCTCGGCTGGAAGCGCCCAGCAGCACAGCCGTGAGGGCCGCGTAGGGCGGATCAGCGCCGCGTAATCCGCCGCCGTTGGCGGAATGCGCTTCGCTTTTTCCGCCCTACACTTGCTCACCGTGTAGCGGTCGGGTGCCAACCGATCGCGCAACGCAGGAAATTGTAACCGAGGGCGGTGAAGGCGGCGCGCTCGCGATTGTCCTTGCCGTAGCCGTGTCCGCCGGCAGCGGGCTCATAGAAATAGGCCTCGTAGCCCATCGCTTGCAGTTTTGCCGCCATTTTGCGGGCATGACCGGGATGGACGCGATCGTCGCGCCGGCTCGTCGCGATCAGGATCGGCGGGTAATGTCGGCCGGGGACCGCGGCGTGATAGGCGGAAATTTCTTTCAGGAACTCCCAATCGTCAGGGTTGTCGGGGTCGCCGTACTCGGCGATCCAGCTCGCGCCGGCGTGTAATTTCGCATAGCGGCGCATGTCGATAAGCGGAATGGTGCAGAACAGCGCACCAAAACGCTCGGGATAGCGGGTCAGCATATTGGTGATCAGGATGCCGCCATTCGATCCGCCCTCGGCGGCAATGCGGACGGGGCGGGCCACGCCGCGCCGCACGAGATCGGCGGCGATTGCGGCAAAATCGTCATGCGACACACGCTTCCATTCCCGGCGCCCGGCGTCATGCCAGCGAGTGCCGAATTCGCCGCCGCCCCGGATATTGGCGATGACGCTGGTGCCGCCTCGTTCCAGCCAGAGCTTGCCGACGGTCGGGTTATAATAGGGCAGTTGCGAGATGCCGAACCCGCCATAGCCGGAAAGATGGACGGGCGCCTCGCCGGTTTCCCCGGACGGGCCGACCTGGGTGTAGGGAATTCGGGTGCCGTCAGCGGAGATCGCCTCGTGGCGGGTGACAACAAGGCCGGTCGGGTCGAAGGCCTGCGGTGCCCGCTTCAGGAGCTCCGGTGACGCGGCCGCCCGCACCAGGAACAGCGAGGGCGGCGTCAGCGGGTCCTGCGCGCTGGCGAGAAGATCGCCGTTCGACTCTTCTTCACGGACATCGAGCGCCCAGACATGGGCGACGCCAAGTTCAGGAAGGCCGGCGATGCGCTCGCGCGACCAGCCAGCCTCCGAGGGGACCAGCGCTTCGAACACCGGCTTCAAATCATCGAGAATCGACAGAACGAGCCGGTCGCCGGACCAGAAGAAACCTTGCAGCGCGCGCCGGTCGGCGGGCTCGAAGACCTTGGTGAAATGGCGATCACCGGTGAGAAAGGCCGCAAAGGAGATGCCCAAAAGGGTATCGGGCGGATAGCTCTCCCCACCGATAGTCCACGCCGTCCGGCGCTGGACCGCGAGCCAGCCGCGATGCCAACGCAACCAGGCATCGGTCGGAAGTTCGATCCGGGTTTTGGGTCCGCTGCGATCGCCGATCCAGACGATCGCGTCGAAAAAGCCGAGGCGTTCGGCAAACCAGATACGCTCATCCTCGGTCTCGCGGTCGGTATCGGCCCAAACTGACATATGCTCGGCGGCAGTCTCGAAGATGACCGGGGCGGCGAGCGGGTCGGTCCCCCGCCGCCACAGCCGCACCGTGCGCGCATAGCCCGAATGGGTTGCCATGCCGTCGCCCAAGGGCGAGGACAGCAATAGGGTGTCGCGATCGAGCCATTCTGCCCCGCCTTTGGCCTCCGGCAAGGAGAACCCGCTGGGGATGAAATCGCGGGAGGTCAAGTCGAATTCGCGCAGCACTCGGGCGTCGGCGCCGCCGCGCGACAGCATCAGGATGGCCCGGTCGTGACCGCCGGGGAGCGTGACGGCCCCACTCCAGATCCAGTCCTCGCCGTCCTGTGCCGCGAACGCGTCGAGATCGAGTAGGATTTCCCACTGCGGCGCATCGCTGCGAAAGCTGTCGAACGAGGTCGTGCGCCACAGCCCACGGGGATGCGCCGTATCCTTCCAGAAATTGAAGACCCGGGAGCCGCGCCGGGCGATCAGCGGGATGTTGTCGGGGCGGTCGAAGATTGCTGCGAGAATGTCGCGATCGGCGGTAAAGTGTGCATCGCCAAAGCGCGCCAAGGTCACCGCGTTCTGCGCCTCGACCCAGGCCAGCGCCCGCTCGCCGTCGACTTCTTCGAGCCACAGATACGGGTCGTCGTCGGGCGCTTCGATAGTTGGTCGCGGATCAATGATCGCCATTTTCCGGCCAGGCCTATTCCGCATCGATCAAGTGCCGCGCCGCAGCTCGGCGGCTCCGGCTCCGGCTCCGTGCTCGGGCGCCGTTGCCGATCCTCAGCCGTCGCGCGATCACGATCGGCCGATTTGGCGGCTCGTCATTCTAGCGCGCCTCGGGCCTCGTTCCATCGGCTTAAGCTGCGAGCGCCCGATACGGGCGCAGGCGCGCCAGATGCTTGGCATGCCGAGCCGCTATGCCGGCGATCGGGAGAAGGTATTTTGAACATCGCTGACACCGAGGTAACCTCGTGGTAGGGCAATCGAGGATGATGCGGATGCAGTTTGGCCTGTTCGGCAGCGCGGCGGCGCGGCGCGCCAAGGGGCCTGAAGAGGCCGAGTTCGACAGCGCCGAGGGTTTCCGCGACTTTATCGAGTACAATGTCGAGGCCGAGGCG
>DATMKU010000364.1:0-5412 GCA_035570935.1 Allostellaceae bacterium | reverse complement strand
CTCGACCATCACCCGCCGGCGCATCCGGCGCGGCGTCTTCAAATCCGTCCCCGATCTCGAACGTGCCATCGCCGGCTACATCCGCGAGCACAACAAGACCGCAAACCCCTTCGTCTGGACCAAACCCGCCGACGCCATCCTCGCCAAGCTCAGCCGTTTGCCTGTGCCTGCCGTATGAATCAGTGCACTAGCGACGATCGGGACGCCGGCCGCCTTCTGGAACCTGCTTTCCAGCCAGAACGGGTATTTTACCGCCGTGCTACTGATATGGGGACTTATGCTCGTCTGGCATCGCCCTGTGCCTGCCGGCATCCTCCTCGGAACGCTCTGCTATAAGCCCCAACTAGCCATTTTGTTACCGATTGCTCTCGCCGCCGGAGGATGCTGGCGAGCCTTCCGGGCGGCGGCGCTATGGGTCGCCATTTTGACGACCGCCAGCATAATTGTACTCGGTCCGGACGCGTGGATCGGCTCCTTTGATCGCGTAATGCTTCAGCGCCGGCTAACGGAGGTCGCGGCGCTCTCCTGGACGCGTATGCCTACCGTATTCGCGATGATGCGTCTGCTTGGTGCAAGCTTGCCGACCGCATACCTGATCCAAGGAGCTTCCGCCATTTCCGCCGCCACGGCCGTCGCCGCTCTATGGCGGGGAAGCTGTCCGATCGGCATCAAAGCGGCAGGGCTGACGGTCGGGGTCTTCCTCGCAACACCGCATGCTTGGGACTATGACACGCTGGTTTTGATCTTTACGGCGGCATGGTTGGCAAACGAAGCCGTCGAGACCGGTTTCCAGCCATGGGAAAGGATCAGCGTGTTTGCGCTGCTGACATTGCCGGCGCTCTCGCTCGGCCCCGCGAAGCTGCTCGGGTTTCAAATCGCCCCGATCCTGCTGTGGCTGCCTATGGCCGTCATCCTGCACCGCGGCCTCACCCTTCCGCGCTCGATGGAATTTCGGACTGAGCCGTTCGCAGCGCGGCGCGACGAGCGGTTGCGGGTCTAGCACGCACCGGCCGAGACCGGCGGCTTTCCCCTCGCCTGCAGCGCGGCCAGCGCCTCGGGGGTGTCGATGTCCACGAGAATCGCGTCGTCGTCCATCTCGACCTCGGCGACGAGTTCGGCATGCTCGCCGATCAGATGGCGCGCGCCGACATCGCCTGATATCCGCGCCATCTCCGGAAAAAAGCGCTTGGCCCACAGCACCGGGTTGCCGCGCTTGCCGTGGTGCGTCGGCACGACGATCGCGCGCCCTTCGAGCGGGTTGAAGGCGGCGATCAGCCGGTCGAGATGACGACCCGAGATCAACGGCATGTCGCCGAGACAGACGATTGCGGCGTCGAGATCGCCCGGCAACGCCGCAAGACCGCGCTTCAGCGAGGTCGACAGGCCGTCCGCGAAATCGGGGTTGCGCACCCGCTCGACCGGCAGGCGGCCGAGTGCCGCGTCGATCTCGTCGGCGCGGTTGCCGAGCACGGCGACGATCGGCCGCGCGCGCGACGCCAGCAAGCGTTGCGCCACCCGCGCCACCATCGGCACGCCGGTCCCCGGACTTGATCCGGGGATCTCGGCGAGGAGCTTGTTGGGCCCGCCCATCCGCCGAGACTGCCCCGCCGCGAGCAACAATGCGCCGACGCGCGGACCCGGCGGTCGCTCTTTTTCCTTTGCCGACGGCGGCTGCGCCTCCGCGCGAGGAAGCGGCCGGGAGGGGATCTCGGCCAGCAACCCGCCGCTCCCCATGCGCATGATCTCGGCCGGGCCGACCGCCAGTCCGGCGACGAGCCGCTCCAACACCCAGTCGAAACCGTTGACCTTGGGCGAGCGCGCGCAGCCGGGCAATCCCAGCACGACTCGTTCGCCGACATGGCCCAGCAACAACAGGTTGCCGGGATCGACAGGCATGCCGAAATGGTCGATCCGCCCGCCGGCGGCTTCGATCGCCGCCGGGATCACGTCGCGCCGGTCGAGGATCGCCGACGCGCCGTGGATCAGCAGCATATCGATGCCGTGGCCGAAGGCGTCGCGGATCAGCGCTCCCAGCACTTGGGCGTCATGGGCGCAGCGCTCCTCGAAAACGAGCGTGCAGCCGAGCGCCGACAGCCGGCCTTCGGTGACCTGGCGGGTCTTGTCGAGGATGCTTTCCTTGAGACCGGGAAGCCGGGTTTGGATCAAGCCGAACGCACGCGGTTGAAACGCCGCGACCCGCAACAGCGGGCCTTCGTCGATCGCTGCCTTGACGCAATGTTTGACCGCCTGTTCGGGCGCGGCAAACGGGACGATCTTGATAGTGGCGACCATCTGGCGCGGTTCGACGACGGTGAACGGCGGCAAGGTGCCGAGCGTAATCGCCTCGTCGACGAGGTTGAGCCGGTCGATCCGCCCGCGATCGAACACCAGGACACCGCTCGTTTCGGCGTGAAGATTGACGCGGCCGGTAAACGCCGTCGCCGCCGAAATCCCAGTACCGACCGCCGCCGAGGCCACCCGCCCGGCAGCCTCATCCTCCCCGACATCGCCGGGTTCGAGCCGGGCGACGGTGATCGCTGACAGGCCGGCGCCGGCGATCAGCTCGAGATCGGCGGCCGACAGCACCCGCCCTTTCTTTAGGGCCGTGGCACCGAGCTTCAGGCTGTGCGCGAGGATGGCACCTTGCGCCTCGGCGGCCGGGACCTCGCCGAATTTCATGCGATGCGCTCGCCCTCTCCGCCCTCGGGGGGGAGAGGGAGGGGACCCGCCGGCTTGACGGCGGGGAGGGTGAGGTGGGCGCCGGTGGTGAGCGGCAAGTTCCCCCACCTCACCCCGACGCTCTCCGCCCCCAGGGGCAGAGAGGGAGAGTTACGGGCCTTTGTCGTCATCCTCCGGCGGCCTCGCCCTGGCGGAGAATTTGGGTCATCTCAGCGAGGATCGAGATCGCCACCTCAGCCGGCGAGATCGCGCCGATCGGCAAGCCGATCGGGCCGTGGATGCGGGCAACGTCGCGGTCGCTGAACCCGAGCTCCTTCAACCGCGCGCAACGTCCTGCGTGGTTGCGGCGGGACCCGAGCGCGCCGACGTAGAAGCATTCCGAGCGCAATGCCGCGGCCAGCGCCGGATCGTCGAGCTTTGGATCGTGAGTCAGGGCCACGAGCGCCGAGCCGCGGTCCGGCCGCAGCCGTTCGAGCGCTTCGTCGGGCCACTCCGAGGTCATCTCGAGGCCCGGGAAGCGCGCTTCGGTGGCAAAGGATTCGCGGGGGTCGATCACCGTCACGGCGTAATCGGCCATTGCCAGCATCTTGACCAGCGGCTGGGCGATATGCACGGCGCCGATCACAAAACAGCGCCGCGGCGGCGTCAGCACCTCGACAAAGACGGGACCCGCTGCGGTCTCGATGGTGCGGTTGCGGCCGGCGCGCCAAGCTTCGCGCACCCGCACGAGCGCCGCGTCTTCCAGCGTCAAATCGCCCTCGGCATGATCGCCGTCGAGCAATAATTGCCGGCCGGTGGCGAGATTGGTCGCGAGCGCCAGGGAGCGGTGATCGCGCGCCGCCGCGACCACATGGTCGAGGATGCGGCCCTTCATTCGACGCGCTCGACAATAATCTGGATCTTGCCGCCGCAGGCGAGACCGACTTCCCAGGCCTCGTCGTTGGAGACGCCAAAATCGAGGAGCCGCGGCTTGCCGTCGCGGATCACGTCGAGCGCCTCCTGGACGACCGCGCCCTCGACGCAGCCGCCCGACACCGAGCCGACCATAGCGCCCTTGTCGTCGACCGCGAGCTTCGCCCCGACCGGCCGCGGCGAGGAGCCCCAGGTCGTCACCACCGTCGCCAACGCTACGCCCGACCCCGCCTCGCGCCAGCGCGCCGCCTGTTCGAGGATTTCCGCCGTGTCGCTCATGCCGCTCTCTCCCGATAGTGCCGCAATGCCGGGGCCGCCGGGGTGCGCCGTGCGGGCAGCGCGCTCAGCACCTCGATCAACTCTTCGAGGCTGGCGAGGTTATGCACCGGCCGAAACTCGTCGACATGGGGCATCATCGCCCGCATCCCCAATGATTTTGGCTCGAAACCCTCATAGCGCAACAGCGGGTTCAGCCAAATCAGCCGGCGGCACGAGCGGTGCAGCCGATCCATCTCGCGCGCCAAGCCGGCGCCGGCGTCACGATCGAGCCCGTCGGTGATCAAGATGACGATCGCGCCCTGGCCCAAAAGGCGGCGCGACCACAGCCGGTTGAACTCGGCAATCGAAAGGCCGATGCGGGTTCCGCCCGACCAGTCGGAGACCGCCTCGCCGACTCGCTCCAGCGCCAGATCGACGTCGCGGTGGCGCAGGTATCGGGTGATGTTGGTCAAACGGGTGCCGAAGACAAAGGTGTAAACCCGGTCGCGGTCGTTCGTGACCGTGTGCATGAAATGCAGAAAGATGCGGCTGTAGCGGCTCATCGAGCCCGAGATGTCGCACAATACGACGAGCGGCGGCGGCCTGCGCCGCGGGCTTTTGCGCTTCAATTCGATCAGGCCACCCGAGCGCAATGCCGCACGCAACGTCGCGCGCAGATCGGCGCGCGCACCATGCCGGTCGGGCGCGAAGCGTCGGGTTGGCACATCCTGCACCGGCAAGCGCAGCCGCGCGATCGCCGCCTTGGCGCGCGCCAGCTCGTCGAGCGACATCTTGTCGAAATCCATACTGCGCAACTGCTCGCGATCCGAGAATGTCATGACCGCGTCGATCTCGGTTTCGACCTCCTCGGGCTCGGCGGCCGGCTCGCCACGGTTCGGATGCAACGCCTCGGCGAGCCGCCGCGCCATCTCGGCGCCGCGATCCTCTTCGCCTGGAACGCGCATTTCGGGCAACACCAGCGCCATCATCTTTTTCAACAGATCGGGGTTGCGCCAGAAGACGTGAAACGCCTGGTCGAAGATCAGCCGCTGGTCCGGCCGGTTGACAAACACCGCGTGCAGTGTCCAGTAGAAGTCGCGGCGGTCGGTGATGCCGACGGCCTGCACCGCCTGGACGGCGTCGATGACCTTGCCGGGCCCGACCGGCAGCCCCGCCGCGCGCAAGGTGCGCGCGAAATGCATCAGATTGGCGAGCAGTAGACCGTCCCCTTGGCCCTCTCCGCCCGCTTTCGGGGGGAGAGGGAGGGGACCCGTCGCGGACGCGACGGGGAGGGTGAGGTGGGTGCCGGCAGAAGTCGTGGAATCATCCCCCACCTCACCCCGACCCTCTCCGCCCCCGGGGGCGGAGAGGGGGCTATCCCCCCGATTTGGAGGCTTGCTCGTCACGCGCTACGCCGCGGCGGCGGCCTCGGCCTTGATCTGGTCGAGCAGGCGAGCGGCCTCGCTGCCCTGGATGCGGGCGATGTCGTCCTGGTATTTGAGCAATACGCCCAGGGTGTCGTTGATCGCCTGCGGGCCCAGTTCGAGCACATCCAATTGCATC
>DATMKU010000363.1:0-14136 GCA_035570935.1 Allostellaceae bacterium | reverse complement strand
GATGGACGAGGCGACTGGTTCGAGATCATCCGGCTCGAGGGCTGGTCGAGCGGCCGGGTGGCGATCGTCGGCGACGCGGCCAGCGCGCAGCCGCCTTTTCTCGGCCAAGGAGGCGGATGCGCGATGATGTCGGCCTTTGTTCTGGCTCACATGATCGATCGCGAAGGCGACGTGCTCGACGGCATCGCCGCTTGGGAGATGCAGGAACGCCCATTTACCGAATGGATCCAGCGGATCGCCTATTGGTACGGGCAATTGGCCCTCCTTCCAGCTAGCGCGCGCACAGCCGTCTGTAAAGCTCTCAACGCGAGCGAGTGGGTGAAGCGTCAGACATTGCTTGCGGCGGCTTGCCGGGACGTGACCGCGCCACGCCGAATTTCGCCCAGCCCCGCCTCGAACGCACCCATCTATCCTCTGATGCACTGATGGATGGTAGGCCCGGGCGATGGCCCGTGTGACCGACACAGGCCGCGACCCGCATCTTTGTAAAAGGTGCCCGGTAGATGGAATGCGTCGTTCACCGCGTGCCAATGCGCGATCCGGGCGACGCCTCGGCGGTTCTGCGGCTGATCGACGACGGACTGATTGCCCCGCATGAAATCGTCGCGATTCTCGGCAAGACCGAGGGCAATGGCTGCGTCAACGACTTCACCCGCGGCTATGCGACGATGGCGCTCTCGGCCGCCCTCGCGAAGCCCCTCGGCATCACCGCCGAGGAGGTGCCCTCGCGCGTCGCGATCGTAATGTCCGGCGGCACAGAGGGCGGGTTGTCGCCGCATTTTCTTGTGTTTGCTGTTCGCGACCGGGCAGCCGGGCCCAGTGACGGCAAATCTCTTGCAATCGGCGCAGCGTCGACCCGCGTGCTGTTGCCCGAGCAGATCGGCCGAATGCCGCAAGTGGAGTTGACGGCGGCCGCGGTTTGTGAGGCGATGAAGCGCGCGGCAATCGTCGATGGTGCCGATGTCCATTGGGTGCAAGTCAAATGTCCGCTGCTGACCAGCGAGCGCATGGCTGAGGCGGCATCACGCGGTACGGCCACGGCGACCGACAATACCTACGCCTCGATGGCGTTGTCACGCGGGGCCTCGGCGCTCGGAGCGGCACTCGCCCTCGGCGAAGTCGACCCCGCGATGCTCGATGACCGGGCGATTGGGCATGAATTCGGCCTGTGGTCGCCGCGAGCCAGCGCATCGGCCGGTGTCGAACTCTTGCACAGCGAAATCATCGTGCTCGGCAACAGCGCCGCGTGGTCGGGCGACAATGTCATCGCCCATGGGGTGATGCGGGACGCGATCGATTTGCCCAGTGTAATCGGAGTGCTGCGGAAGCTCGATATTAAGATCGCGGGCCAACTCGACAAAGCGGCGGCCTCGCGTATCTTGGCCGTGCTCGCCAAGGCCGAGGCGTCGCGTAGCGGGGCAATCCGTGGGGTGCGTCACGTGATGTGGGACGACAGCGACATCCAAGCGAGCCGCCATGCGCGCGCGCTCGTCGGGGGTGTGCTCGCCGGAGTAATCGGCCGCACCGACCTGTTCGTCTCAGGCGGCGCCGAGCACCAAGGACCCGACGGCGGCGGACCGATCGCGGTAATCGCCCGCCGCCTCCGCTGAACGGCGGCGCGCTGGCCCGACAATTGCTTGCGGCCGACTGGTGATGACAGCGTCGTCCGAAGTTCGGCTCATCGAGCTGACCAAGACCTTCGGCCCCACGGTAGCGGTCGACGCGATTTCGGTGGAGATCCCCGGCGGCAAATATTGCTGTGTGCTGGGTCCATCGGGCTGCGGCAAGACGACGACGTTGCGCACGATCGCCGGGCACGAGGCTCCGACCAGCGGCGACATCATCGTCGGCGGCGCTCGCGTGACCGATCTGCCGCCAGCAAGACGGCGCACCGCGATGATGTTTCAGAGCTACGCGCTCTTTCCGCATCTCAACTGCATCGACAACGTCGCGTTCAGCCTGCGCATGCGCGGTGTGTCTAAAGTCGAGCGTCGCGCCAAGGCGAGTGAGATGCTGCGCCTTGTCGAGATGGAGACCCAGGCGGAGCGGCTCCCGTCTCAGCTGTCCGGCGGGCAGCAGCAGCGCGTGGCGCTCGCGCGCGCGCTCGTCACTAGTCCGCGCGTGCTGCTGCTCGACGAGCCGCTTTCCGCACTCGACCCGTTCTTGCGCGTGCGCATGCGCGAGGAGTTGAAGCGCTTCCAACGGCAGTTCGGCATCAGCTTCGTCCACGTGACTCACAGCCAGGACGAGGCGCTGGCTCTCGCCGATCTGGTTATCGTGATGAATGAGGGTCGCATCGAACAGGCAGCGCCGGCGCGCGCCGTATTCGATTGGCCCGGGACCGTATTCGTTGCGCGCTTCATCGGCGGGCACAACGTTCTGCGCTGCAATGTCGAGGCCGCCGACGCGAAGGGCGCCCGACTCCGCGGCCCACGCGGGATTGCAATTGCGACATTGCGGCCCGGCTTGGAGGCGGGCAGCGTCGTTCATGTCGCGATCCGCAGCGATCGAATGCACATAAAACGGGCAGGGAAGCGTCTAAAAGCTGTCGGCTCAGGCAACAGCTTAGTGTTCTCGCGCGAGGCGCTGGAGTCGCGAGTCGCCGCAGTCGAATACCAGGGTGCCATTGTCAAGCTGCGCCTCGAATCGGACTGGGGCGACGAGCTGACGGTGACGCTCGCGGACCAATCCTTCTACACAGCGCCGCTCGCCGAGGGGGACGTCGTGGGAATCGATTGGGACGACGCCGATGCGCATGTCGTGAGCTGAACAAGATCAGGGAGGAAAGTAATGCGGCAGAGTGTGGTAATGTCCCGACGCAGGTTTCTGAAGCATACTGCTTCGACTGCCGGGTTGGCGCTTGGCGCTGGTGCACTCACCCAATTCCCCTTCGTCCACGCGGCCGAGCCGGTGACGCTGCGAATTGCCGGCACTGGCGTCAACCAGTTCAAGGAACTCGCCGACAAGTGCAAGGCCGATCTCGGCTTCACCGTTCAATACACCTCGCTGGTCTCGGATGACGTCGTCAAACGAGCGGTTACCCAGCCGAGCTCGTTCGATCTCTTGGATTCGGAATATTGGATGCTGAAGAAGATCGTGCCGTCGGGCAATCTGCGCGGCATCGACGTCACTAAAATTAAGTACTACGATAATATTGTGCCAATCTTTACCAAGGGCGAGCTTCCGAACGGCAAGAAGGTGGCGATGGAGGGCATCGCACCGATCAAGGTCGCTTATCTGACTGCGGAAAAGTCCGAGAAATTCGCCCCGCAACCATCGCAATGGATGACGGTCATCCCGACTGTCTACAACGCTGACACTTTGGGCATCCGTCCCGATCTGATCAAGCGCCCGATCGAATCCTGGGGCGAGCTGCTCAACCCCGAATTCAAAGGAAAATCAGCCATCCTGAACATCCCGTCGATCGGCATCATGGATGCGGCGATGGTGTGCGAGGCCAAGGGTCTGGTCAGTTACGGCGACAAAGGCAACATGACCACACCGGAGATTGACAAGACCATCGCAGTCATGATCGAGGCCAAGAAGGCAGGGCAGTTCCGCGCGTTCTGGAAGGAATTCAACGAAAGTGTCAACCTGATGGCCTCGGGTGAGGTGGTGATCCAATCAATGTGGTCGCCGGCGGTGACCAAGGTGCGGCAGATGGGTATCGCCTGCGTCTACCAGCCATTGAAGGAGGGCTATCGCGCCTGGGCCGCCGGGCTCGGCCTGCCGACTCATCTGCAGGGCCCGATGCTCGATGCCGCCTACGAGTTCATCAACTGGTACTTGTCCGGCTGGGCGGGCGCCTTTCTCAACCGCCAAGGCTATTACACGGCCGTGCTCGACACTGCGAAACAGCAGATGAGCCCTGACGAGTGGGATTTCTGGATGGAAGGCAAGCCGGCCAAAGGCGACATCCTCAGCCCGACCGGCGAAAAGATTGAAAGCACCGGCGCGGTGCGCGACGGCGGCTCGTTCTGGGACCGCATGGGCCGGGTCAGCGTGTGGAATACGGTCATGGACGAGGACCGCTATATGGTCCGCAAATGGAACGAGTTCGTCGCCGCGTGACCCCTCACCCACCATCGCGGGCGCGATGGCCCCCCCTCTCCCGCATTGCGGGAGAGGGTGCCGAGTGCAACGAGGCGGCTGAGGGCACCGCAGTCGCGTCAATTCGCCAATGGTCATTCGTTGCCTACCTGCAGGCACTGCCGCTCGCGGTGGTGTTCCTGTTGTTTTTCGTCGCGCCGATCGCATTGGTCGTTGTGGTCAGCTTCTTCGGCTACGAGACCTATCAGATCCTGATCCCTGGCTTCACCCTGGACAATTACCGGGAGGTCTTTTCGGAGGGGGTTACTTACAGTACCTACCTGATCACCGTGAAATTCTGCGTCATCGTGTGGGCGATTACGTCTGTACTCGGTTTCTTCATCGCCTATTTCCTTGCGTTCCAGCTGCGCAGCCGAACCTCGCAAACAGTGCTCCTGCTCCTCTGCTCGATACCGTTCTGGACCTCGATCGTAATTCGCATGATCGCCTGGATCCCGCTGCTCGGTCGCAATGGTCTCGTCAACCGCTCGCTGCTGGGGATCGGCGTCGTCGAAGGACCACAGGAATGGCTGCTCTACTCCGAGTTCGCCGTCATTCTCGGCTACGTCCATCTCTACACGCTGATGATGATCGTGCCGATCTTCAACTCGATGACGCGGATCGACCGATCGCTGATCGAGGCCGCCAGCGATGCGGGCGCCAGTACATTGCAGGTGCTGTGGTCATTCTGCCGCTGTGAAAACCGGGATCGCAATCGGCTCGATATTCGTCATCGCCATGGTGATGGGAGACTTTGTTACCGTCGACGTGCTCGGCGGCGGGCAGGTCGCCTCGGTAGGCAAGCAGATCGCCACCCAACTCTCCTATCTCCAGTTCCCGCCGGCCGCTGCCAATGCGATGATCCTATTGCTGGCGGTCATTGCGATGATTGCCCTCCTCGTGCGTGTCGTCGACATCCGCAAGGAGCTGTGAGGATGCGTGCCGCCGCCCGTCCGCCGATCTTTTATGGGCTCGCGGTGCTGTTTGGGCTCTTTGTCGTGTTCCTTTACGGCCCGATCGCAACCATCGTGGTGCTCGCCTTCCAGGGGCCGGAGGGCGGGCTCGTCTTCCCAATGAACGGCGTTTCGGTGCATTGGTTCGGCGAGCTGTTCCGGCCCCAGTCGATCGGCGACATCTGGGGAGCGTTCGATCGTTCGACTGCTCTCGGTGCGATCGTGATGGTCGCGACCGTGCTGTTCTCCTTTCTCGCAGGGCTCGCCTTCCGCCGCCGTTTCCCCGGCGCCACCGCCTTGTTTTATGTCGTTATCGCCAGCCTGGTGATGCCGTCGGTCGTGGTCAGCCTCGGCATTGGCGCTATGTTCGAAATGCTCGGGATCGAGCGGGCCTGGTACAGCTCGGCGCTCGGTGCCCACCTCACCTGGACCTTGCCGTTTGGCCTCCTCATCATGCTGGCGGTGTTCAACCGCTTCAACCCCGCTTACGAGGAGGCGGCGCGCGATTTGGGCGCGAGGGGCTCGCAGACGATCCGGTACGTCGTCGTACCGATCATCGCTCCGAGCCTGGTCGGGGTCGCGCTGTTCGGTTTCACCCTGTCCTACGACGAGATCGCGCGAACCTCGCAGTCGGTCGGGGCGCTGAACACGCTGCCGCTCGAGCTCGAAGCAATGCAGACCAACGCCACCACCCCGGTCATTTACGCCTTGGGTGCGATGACGACGGGCCTGTCCCTTCTTGTCATTGGTGCATGTTTGCTGGGTGTCATTGCAGTGCGCCGCCGCCGGGAAAGCTTTGGCTCGGACGCCGGCCAGGCAGTATGAGGACCGTATGTACCTGATCGGCGTCGATGTCGGCGGCACCTTCACGGACATCGTGTTTGCCGACACGGAATCCAGCCGGACCTTGATCCACAAGACGCCGACGACAAAGGACGACCCGTCGCGCGGCGTGGTCGCCGGGATCAGCGCCCTGTGCGCACGCTTCGACCTGCCGCGTCAAGCGATCGACCATGTGCTGCACGGCACGACGATCGGCACCAATGCCGTGCTGGAATATAACGGGGCGGTCACTGGCATGATTACGACTGCCGGCTATCGCGATATCGTCCACATCGGACGCCACCAGCGTCCGCAGCATTATTCGATCCGGCAGGAAATTCCCTGGCAAGATCGGCCGCTGGTCCAGCGCCGGCATCGCCTCACGGTCGCCGAGCGCTTGGCGCCACCGCGCGGCGAGGTGCTGGCTCCGCTCGACGAGGCTGCGGTGCGCGAGGCGGCGCGAACGCTTCGCACCGCCGGTGTCGAGGCGATAGCGATCTGCTTCCTGTTCTCTTACCTGAACGCATCGCATGAGGAGCGGGCGCGCGACATCGCGTGCGAGGAGTTCCCCGATTGCTTCATCTGCACCTCGGCCGAGGTGGCGCCGCAGTTCCGCGAGTTCGAGCGCTTTACCACGGCTTTGCTCAACGCCTTCGTCGGGCCGCGCCTGCGCGACTACGTGGCGCGGCTGGCGAGCAGCCTCAGCCACGAAGGCTTCGCCGCCGATCTGCACGTGATGTGCTCCAATGGCGGCGTCGCCACACCGGCAACCGTCGCGAAGACCCCTGTGCTGACGCTGCTCTCGGGACCGGCTGCCGGCGTTCTTGGGGGCGCCTGGAGCGGTGGGCTGTCGGGACGCGATCGCCTGATCACCTTCGATGTCGGCGGCACCTCGGCCGATATCGGCATCGTCGTCGACGGGCGTTTTGCCGAGGCTACCGCCCGCGACACGTGGATCGGCGGCTACCCGGTGCTGGCGCCGATGATCGATATCCACACGATCGGCGCCGGCGGCGGCTCGATCGCCCATGTTGATGGAGCCGGCGCTTTTCGCGTCGGCCCGCGTAGTGCCGGAGCCGATCCCGGGCCGGCGGCCTATGGCCGAGGCGGCGCCGAGCCGACGGTGACCGACGCCAATCTCGTTCTCGGCCGGCTCGACTCCGAGAATTTTCTGGGCGGGGCGATGCGGCTCGAGGCCACTGCCGCGCGGCGCGCCATCGATGGTCTGAGCGAGCGGCTCGGCCTCGGTCTCGAGGAAGCGGCCGAGGGCATCCTGACGATCGTCAATGCCAACATGGCGAACGCGATCAGCTCGCGAACCGTGCAAAAGGGTCTCGACCCGCGCGGCTTTGCGCTCGTCGCGTTCGGCGGTGCCGGGCCGCTGCACGGAGCCGAGGTGGCCCGCGCGCTCGGCATCCCCGAGGTGATCGTGCCTGCCTACCCCGGTATCACCTCGGCGGTCGGGCTGCTGACCACCGACCTCAAATACGACGCAGTTCGCACCGAATTCCAAGCTGGAAACACCGTCGATCTCGACCGGCTCGACACCGATCTCGCGGGGATGCAGCGCGAGCTGACGCGCCAGCTCGCCGCCGACGGGATCGCCCCCGACGATGCCGTGTTCGAGCGCTCGGGCGATCTGCGCTATGTCGGACAAGGCTATGAGCTGCGCGTCCCGTTTCCCGACGGGAAATTGGATCAGGCGGCGCTCGCGCAAATCTTCGCGCGCTTCGTCGAGCTGCACCGGGCCGAGTACGGGCATGTGTTCGAGGCGAGTCCGATCGAGATCGTCAATGTCCGCGTCACTGGCATCGGCCGCATGCCGAAGATCGCAGCGCCCCGGCCGACGCGCGGCGGCAGCCTCGTCGAGGCGCTGGTCAAGACCGCGCGCTGCGTGTTTCGGCACAACGGCGCCCTCGAGAGGTTGGCGACGCCGTTCTACCGGCGCAACCTATTGCCGCTGGAGGAACCAATCGCCGGACCGGCAATCGTGCTGCAAACCGACTCGACGACGGTTGTGCCGCCGGGTACGACCCTGGTCCCCAAGGTCGGCGGCAATCTAATTCTGACGATAGACCAATAGCAACGGCAGGCATCGATGGTTCAACCTTTCGCGATCGACAGCATTACCGCCAGCGTCGTGCAGGGCGCGCTGGAGAACATCGCGGTCGAGATGGGTTACAAGCTGATGCGGATGTCCTATTCGTCGATTATCCGCGAATCCGAAGATTTCGGCGCGGCATTGGTCGATGCCGAGGGGCGCGGGCTGGCCGAGTCGGCACAATCGACGCCGCTGCAATCGGGACCGATCCCCGGCTACATCCGCGGCATCTTGAATGCGCTGCAGGCGCGTGGCGACAAGGTACGGCCTGGCGACGTAATCATGCACAACGACGCTTATGGCGGCGCCAGCCATGGGCCGGATGTGGCCTTCGCCGTGCCGTTGTTTCACCAAGGGCGCCTCGTCGCCTTCGCGGCCACCACTGCACATCATCTCGATATCGGCGCGCTGACCCCTGGCAGCTGCGGCATCGTCGACGCGATCGATGCCTATGCCGAGGGGCTCCAGTTCAAAGCCATCAAAGTTTACGACCGAGGTGTCCGCAACGATGCCGTCTGGCAGCTATTGCGGGACAACATTCGCGTCTCCGACCTTGTTGTCGGCGATATGGAGGCGCAGATTGCCGCGGCACGGATCGGCGCCGAGCGGCTCGGCGGATTGATCGAGCGCTATGGATATGAGTGCTTCACCGCCGCGTGCAGCGCAGTCATGGACTACGCCGAGCGTCTGATGCGGCAGGCAATTGCAGCACTGCCGGACGGCGATTATAGCGCGCGCACAATGATCGACGGGTTTGTCGATAGCCCTGACCCGCAGAAACGGCATCTGCCGATTGTCGCGACTGTGCGGGTTCGCGGCGACGAGATCGAGGTCGATCTGACCGGCACCGCCGATCAAGTCGCCGATCGGCCGATCAACATGCCGTTCGAGGGTACTGTCGACGTCGCAGTGTGGCTGACGGTGCGTTCGGTGCTGCTCGATACCGCCGTATGCGGCCATATCCCGGTAAACGATGGGCTGTTGCGTCCGATCAGGATCACCGCGCCGCTCGGCTCGCTCGCCAACCCGGTGTTTCCGGCGCCGACGATTGCTCGCTTTTGCCCTGGCAATCAAGTCGCAGATACCGTTATGAAGGCATTGGCGCAGGCTCTCCCCGGCCAGGTCTCCGCCGGGATCGGCAATCTCAAAGTCATTGCCTTCTCCGGCATGCAGCAGGGCAAGCAATGGGTCCATATGGAAATTTTCGAGGGCAGCTACGGCGGCCGCGGCGGGCTCGACGGAATGGATGCGGTCGACACGCTCTATGCCAATACGCGCAACAACCCGATCGAGGATATCGAGAGCCACTTGCCGCTGCGGGTCAGCCGCTACGAACTACGCGAGGGTGTGAGCGGGGCGGGGGAGTGGCGTGGCGGGCTCGGCTCAGTGCGCGAGTTCGCCTATCTGAGCGACGGCGGCGCCTCGGTCGAAGGCGAGGGCCATGAATTCGCACCTTGGGGGTTCGCCGGCGGTGCACCCGGAAGTCCGGCCGAACTACGGCTCGTCCGGCGGGACGGGACGGTGGAGATGCTGCCGTCGAAAGTTCCACACATGCAGATCCGCACCGGCGAGCGATTTGTTTGTATCGGCCCGGCCGGGGGTGGTTACGGCGACCCCCTCGCGCGCGAACCGGCGCGGGTGCGCGACGATGTCGCTGATGGTTTGCTCGCGGCGGAGGTGGCTCGTGACGAATACGGCGTCGTGCTTACTTCGACGGGCGTTCTCTGCGAACAGGAGACGGCTCGCTTGCGTTCCGAGATGATCGACGCGCGGACCGACCCGATCGGGTCGGGCTAGTCGGCCGCCTCGTGCCTCGCCCCGAGTGAAGCCACATCCGATCGCGCCGCGCACGAGCTGCGAACTGGCACGAAAAGTGCGTCCTCAGGATCGCTCAGCAAGAGGCGGAGCGTGATGTGTGATCATCGCGACATTGGCGAGATCTCGATCGACCGGCGTACTTTTCTGCGTCGTGGCGCGGCTGCGGGGGCCATCGCCATAGCTGTGCCGATGGGTTTCTCGAATGGACAGGCCCAAGCCGCCGGGGCATTTAAGGCCACCCATGGCAGCGGTTTCTGCAATAGTGCTTTTTTTATCACGCATGCCAAACAATTGGGCAAAGAATACGGACTGACCCTCGAATTCGTAAACACACCAACCTTCGCCGAGATCGTGACATTCCTTGGGGCCGGCCTGGTCGATGTCAGCGTGCTGCCCTACACCAGCTTTATCGGACTTTATGACAAGGGGGCTCCGGTCAAGATCGTCGGCGGCGGTGGCATCGAAGGCTGCGTGATCGTCGCCCAGCCCGGGCTCGACACGGCAGCCAAGCTCAAAGGCAAAACCCTTGGCACCTTCCAGATGGATACCCTTGAAGTATTGCCGTACGACTGGCTCAAAAAGAATGGAGTGAAGTTCAGTGACATAACCGTCCGCTACATGGGCAATACTCCCGAAGCGGTCGAAGCATTCAAGGCCGGCGCGCTCGACTTCATTTGCACGATCGAGCCTTACGCCTCGGCGCTGCTCAACGACGTCAAGGGGTCGGTGCTGCTGTCCAACGGGGTCGACATCTATGGGCCGCACTACACCGACTGCGTGCTCGCGGCGCGCACGAGCGTCATCGAGGAGCATCCAGAGGATCTGAAGGCTCTCATAAAGGGGATGCTGAAGGCTCAGCTGATGTTCGAGCAGCAGCGCGAGCAGATCCTCAGCGAGCTGGTCGGCACCTATTACAAGACCTCGCTCGAAAACGCGCGCATTGGCGCGCAGAGGCAGCCGCCTTGCGTCGATCAGCGAGCGCAGACCGATTTCATCCTCGGCCGTGTCGATTCGATCCTCGAGATGGGCTACATCAAAAAGAAGCCCGGGCATGATGCGATCGACTGGACGTTGCTTGAAAAGGCTATCAAGGAAGTGCCAGAGGTCTATTCGCAGCTGAAATACAAATCGGCATGACCTCTACTCCGGTCGCGTCCGCCCGGGCCGCGCCGTTCCCTTCGGCGCCGCAGTGGCGGCGTGCCCGCGGTCTCCTCCGATCTTGGCTGCCTCACCTGGGCTGGACGATCGTCTCGGTGGGGCTCTTCGCTGCGATCTGGGAACTGTGCTGGTATTTCGGCTGGGCCGATCCCCGCCTGCTCCCCCCGCCGCATGTTTTTCTCAGTGATCTCACAGGCCAGGCCAAGTTCTTTAACACTGCACAGCGCTGGCAAGTCGGTGTCGACTCCAATGCCGGCCCGAGCCCGGCCGTGGCCGTGCTGATAACAATCCTGTCGTCGACGATGAGGGTGTTCGCCGGGCTCGGTCTCGCCACGGTCATCAGCATCTGCCTCGGCGTCGCGATCCGCTACTTCCGGCTCATCGAGCATTTGACCTTGCCGACCATCACGTTGCTTGCTCCGGTATCGCCGGTGGCCTGGCTGCCGGTCGCGATCTTCTTGTTCGGGATCGGCAACGGGCCGGCGATCTTTATGGTCTTTGTCGCGCTCTTCTTTCACATGATCCTGGCGACGATTACCCAGATCGACGGGGTCAATCGCAATTACATAAACGTAGCGCGCACGATGGGCGCGAGCAAATGGCAGATTTATCGGCGTGTCATATTACCGGCGATCCTGCCGGGGCTGCTGGTGGTATTGCGGTTCAACCTGTTCGGCGCCTGGATGGTGGTGCTGATCGCCGAAGCAACCGGCGTCGGCTTTGGTCTCGGTCAGGTCATCATGATGGCGCGCAATACCTTCAACCCCAGCCTGGTGTTTTTCACGATCGTCATCATCGGGCTATTGGGGTTCGGCTGCGATTTTCTGCTGCGCCAAATTCAGCGCCGCATTCTCTATTGGCTGCCCAACCGGACCGCGGGGTTAGCCGATGTCTGAGCCGGCGATTTGCTGCCGCGGCGTCGGCAAGGTCTGGGCGGCCGGCACCGAGCGGGCCCACGAGGCGCTGCGAGGGATCGACCTCATCGTCGAAGACGGCGAGTTCGTAGTCGTGCTCGGTCCGTCCGGGTGCGGCAAGAGCACGCTCCTCTACCTGATCGCCGGGCTCGAAGAAACCAGCGCCGGCGAAATAGCCGCGCATGGGGTCCCGGTCACTGGACCAGCGCCGGACCGCAGTCTGATCTTTCAAGAGACTTCGCTCTTCCCGTGGCTGTCGGTCTGGCAGAACGTCAGCTTCGGGCTGTCGCTGCGCGGCGTTGGCAAAGCCGAGCAGCGCGAGATTTCCCGCCAGGTGCTGTTCCGCACCGGCCTTGCCGAGACCTTCGACAAGCGGCCGCACGAGTTGTCGGGCGGGATGCGCCAGCGCGTTGCGGTCGCCCGCGCGCTCGCGATGCGCCCGAAAGTGTTGCTGATGGACGAGCCTTTTGCCGCCCTCGATGTGCAGACGAGGGCAAAAATGCAGGGTTTTTTGCTCGATGTCTGGCGCGAGAGTGGCGCCTCGGTCATTTTCGTCACCCATCACATCGACGAAGCGATGGCGCTCGCCGACCGGGTCGTCGTGTGCACAGCCCGCCCCGGGCGGATCAAAGACATTGTTACGATCGACCGGCCGCGGCCGCGCGACCCGTTCGCGTCGGAGGCGGTCGCGCTGCGGCGGAAGCTGACCGAGCTGTTGAGCGCCGAAGTCGACCGCGCCTTCGCCGAGCAGGAAAACGTCGCCATCGCTTGAGGAGAGAAAAAGTGCCCTCCAGCATCGTCCGCGGCCTGGCCGTGATCACCGAACCGGCCGACCGCGGTCATTGGCAACAAATGGATGACGGCGCGGTATTGCAACGCGATGGCGTCATCGCCGAGATCGGCCCCTTCGCCCAGCTCTCGGCACGGCATCCCGAGGTGCCGGTGATCGGCACCGGGCGACAAGTGGTATTGCCGGGGCTCGTCAACGGTCACCATCATATCGGGCTGACCCCCTTGCAGCACGGTTCGCCCGACATGCCGCTCGAGCGGTGGTTCGTCACCCGGCTGGTGACCCGGCATGTCGATCTTTATCTCGATACCCTCTATTCCGCCTTTGAGATGATCGCGTCCGGGATCACCACCGTGCAACACCTGCACGGCTGGCTCCCGGGCGGGCTCGCCGCGGTCGAGGCCGGCGCTGGCGAGGTGATCCGCGCCTATGAAGACATCGGCATGCGGGTGTCCTATTCCTTCGCGCTGCGCGACCAGAACCGGCTCGTCTACCAGGACGACGCGCAATTCACCGCAAGCCTGCCGGCCGAGCTGCGTCCGGCAATGGACCGGCACTTCGCCCGCTTCCAAGTGTCGCTCGCCGATTACGGCGCGCTCTTCGAACAGCTCCACGCCAAGCACCACGACAAGGAACGGGTCAAGATCCAGCTCGCTCCCGCCAACCTCCATTGGTGCTCCGATGATGCGCTGACGATGCTGGCCGATTATTCGGAACGCTACGATGCGCCGATGCATATGCACCTCGTCGAAACCGCCTTCCAGAAGGAGTATGCCCGCCGGCGCGGCGGCGGCACCGCCCTCGACTATATCGATCGTTTCGGGTTCCTCGGGCCGCGGCTGACATTGGGGCATGGCGTGTGGCTCAACGAGGCCGATCTCGACCGCATTGCCGCGACGGGCACCCATATCTGCCACAATTGCAGCTCCAACTTCCGCCTGCGCAGCGGCCTTGCGCCGCTCAATTTCTTCGAGCAGCGCGGCATCAATACCGCGATCGGCCTCGACGAGGCCGGCATCAACGACGATCGCGACATGCTGCAGGAAATGCGGATGGTATTGCGGGCGCATCGCTTGCCGGGAATGGACGAGGAGGATGTTCCGAGCGTCGGCCAGGTCCTGCGCATGGCAACCACCGGGGGCGCGATGACGACGCCCTTTGGCGGCCGGATCGGCAGCCTGGCGATTGGCAAGGCTGCCGATCTCGTCCTTATCGATTGGGACAAGATCGCCTATCCCTATCTCGACCCGGAAACTCCGATACTCGACGCTGTGGTCCAACGTGGGCGCACCGACGCCGTGGACCTTGTCATGGTGGCAGGCGAGGTAGTGTACCGCCACGGGCGGTTCGCCCGCGTCGATCAGGACGCAGCACTGCGCGAGCTGCATCAATCATTGCAGCGCCCCCTCGCCGATGACGAGGTCGAGCGCCGACGGCTGTCGAAGGCGCAATTGCCGAATGTCCGCCGGTTCCACGCCGGATATTTCGATC
>DATMKU010000362.1:0-34222 GCA_035570935.1 Allostellaceae bacterium | reverse complement strand
GGGCTTAAACCCTCCGGTGCGGCGTGTCATACTGCTCCGATCAACACAAACGATCGGAGGCCGCCGTGACAAAATACATGCTCGTCAGCTTTAAGACCTGCCCGTGGGTGCAGCGTTCGGCGATCGTGCTGCGTGAAAAGAGCACCGAATTCGAGATGCGCCATATCGAGCCCGACAACCGGCCCGATTGGTTTCTCGCGATCTCGCCGCATAAAAAAGTGCCGGTGCTGCGCATCGACGACCGGCTGTCGTTGTTCGAGTCGAACGCGATCAACGAATATCTCGATGAAACCATCTCGCCGCGGCTGCATCCCAAGGACCCGATCGAGCGGGCGCTGAACCGCGCCTGGACCGATTACGTCCCGACCTTTGCCAGCACGGTGACGGCGACCGCCTACGCCGACACGGAAGAGGAATACAACAAGGCGGCGGCGGGCATCCCGGTGCCGTTCGAGCGGCTCGAAAAGGCGCTCGAAAAGCAGGGTCGCGGGCCGTTTTTCAACGGCGAGAAGTATTCCTTGGTCGATGCCGCCTATGCGCCGTTTCTGCAGCGCTATTTCTTTCTCGACCGGGTCCGCAAGCTCGGCCATATCGAAAGTTACCCCCGGCTGAAGGCGTGGGGCGAGGCGCTGATGAAGCGGCCGTCGACCCATTCCTTCCCGGCCGCCGAGTTCGAAGCGATGTACCGCGACGGCCTCAGGCGCCGCGACAAGTGGGTGTCGCGCTTTATCGAGCCGACCCGCGCCGCCGCCGAATAACCGCGCTGTACAAAGGCGCAGGCGGTACGCTGCCTGCGCCTTTTGTTTTGGCGGCAAGGGGGCGTTCGCGTGGATCGGATCGACGAAAACGGCATCGGGCACGGGCTCGTGGAGAAGGCGAAGCGGGTTCTGCCCGGCGGCACCTTTGGCAATTTTCCGGGCGAGGTGGTGATCCGCGAGGGCCGCGCCGGCCGTGTGTGGGACGAGGACGGCAAGGAATATGTCGACTTCCTGCTCGGCTCGGGCCCGATGCTGGTCGGCCATGCCCATCCCGAAGTGACCGCCGCGGCGCAAGAACGCATCGCCCGAGGCACGACCTTTTTTGCCAACAACCGCTGGGGGATCGAACTCGCCGAGGCGATCGTCGCGGCGGTGCCGTGCGCCGAACAGGTGCGTTTCGTGTCGAGCGGGTCGGAGGCCGACCTCTACGCGATGCGCGCCGCCCGCGCGTTTCGTAAGCGCGACAAAATCCTCAAATTCGAGGGCGGCTATCACGGCATGAGCGATTATTCGCTGATGAGCCTCGCCCCGAGGCAGCCGGGCAACTTTCCGCGCCCGGTCCCGGATTCGGCCGGCATCCCGCGCAGCCTGCGCGACGAGATCCTGGTCGCCCCGTTCAACGACCTCGAAAGCGTCGCGGGCCTGGTCCGCGAGCACCGCGACGAATTGGCGGGCGTCATTATCGAGCCGTTCCAGCGCATCATTCCGCCGCAGCCGGGCTTTCTCCAGGGGTTGCGCCGGATCACTGCCGAGAACGGCATTCCGCTGATCTTCGACGAGGTGGTGACCGGTTTCCGGCTCGCCTATGGCGGGGCGCAGGAATATTACGGGGTCGTCCCCGATCTGTGCACCCTCGGCAAAGTCATCGGCGGCGGCTTTCCGCTGGCGGCGATCGCCGGACGGGCCGAGATCATGGCCCATTTCGACCGCGGCGCGGTCGGCGACGACGGCTTTCTGATCCAGATCGGCACCCTCTCGGGCAACCCGGTGGCGGCCGCGGCCGGGCTCGCCACGCTCGCGATCCTGCGCCGCCCCGGCGCCTACGAACGGCTGTTCGCGACCGGGCGCGAACTGATGGCCACACTCGACGACTTGCTGCGGCGCGCCGGGATCGCGGCGCAGGTGACTGGCGAGCCGCCGTTGTTCGATGTCGTGTTCACCGGCGAGAAGGTGCGCGACTACCGCTGCGTCCTGCGCGGCGACGCCGACATGCTGCGCCGCTTCAACGGCCTGCTGCGCGAGCGCGGCGTCCTCAAAGGCGAGCAGAAATACTACGTCTCGCTGGCGCACACCGCCGAGGACGTCCGCCACACGACCGGCGCCTGGAAATCGGCGATCGCCGCCCTGTAGGACTGTGGGGTAGGGAAAACCTTAAGAACGCCCGCGCAAGCGGCTCAACCGCGAGACCGCCGCGCTCGGGTTTAAAGAAAAATCAGCTTTTGCTACGCCCGCCCTTGCGCAAGGGCCGGTGCAAAAATCCGCGCTCGGTGTGACCCGGCTCACACGCTCTTGAGCGAATTCTGGCGATGATCGGCGCGCTCACAGGGCACGTACGCCCCGCGAGTTGCCTCAAACGCAAGGAGCAAGCGATGAGCGACGACCGGGTAGCGCACCCGCGGATCCCGTCGGTGCGAATCAGTCCAGACAATGTGTCAGTCCTCGCCAAAAGCGCGTAGGGAGATTTGCCATGGCCTCAAGCAGTGACCACCCGCGTTACCATCGGCGTGGGTTTGGACCGCCACGCTTCCAGCAGGGACCGCTTACGACGGCGTTGCAACTCGGTCCGCTCGCGTTCCTGGCGGGGAGCTGGAGGGGGAACGGCTTCAATGCGATCTGGCGACCCGACAACGGCCAGCCGCCAGAGAATAGCATGATCCATCGGTTCCTGGAGCTCAACCTGACGAATGACGGCTTCGACTTTCACGTCATTCCAGGGGTGGTTCCGAACCGCGGCTTTGCCAATCAGGCCGACCTCGACCTGTACGGCCTGCACTACCTCCAGCGGGTCAGCGACGCCGACCCGGCGCCACCTCCGTCAAACCCCGACGGGTACTCGCAAACAGCCAACCAGGCGCTGCACATCGAGCCGGGATTGTTCATGAACGTGCCCGCGAGCCAGCAGCCCTCAAGCGGGAACACCCCCATCGTAAACGAGCCCGCCATCGTGCGGATGGCGAGCATCCCGCACGGGGTCACGGTGCTGATGCAGGGGCCGAACCCGGGTATGACGCCGACTTTGGGCAAACCGAACATCCCGGCCCTCACCCCGTTCATCAACCCGAACGGGACGTACCCGGGGCTCAATCCCATCCCGTTCCCCGGTCCTTACACTGTCCCTCCTCAACCTCCTCCGGTTCCTCCGGGGCCCAACCCACCTGCCGTCGGGATCCAGCCAGCAGTCGCCAACGGCACGCAGCATGTTATTCCGGAGATCAACATCGCCCTGGACACTTTTGCGCCGGGGTCTCAGAGCACCGGCCCGTACCCGGAGACCTTCCAGGGGTTTATCGACGACCCGAACTCTGTCTTGCGGGATGCGATCGCCGGCCAGGATATCCTTGGCTTCATCGCGATCAATCTCACGACGGACACCCTATCGGCGAATGGCTTGCCGACGCTGGGCGTCGGTAGCCTGTACGAGGCTGTCAGCAACATCCCGTTCCTGGGGGTCGCCAACCCAACTCCGCCCTCTCCCCTCCCGAACCAACCAGCTACCGTAGCTACCGCAGCGAACCCCGTCCCTAACGCCTTCGTCTACTCAGCAAGCGCAACCTTCTGGATCGAGTGGGTGCGCATCCCCGGCCACCATCACCCTCCGATACCGCTGCACACAGGCCCGGGGCGGCCGGCCAGGCCGATTTTGGAGCTCGAACCGTTCTGGGAGCACTCGACGTTCCTGCAACTGCAGTACTCCCAGCTGGTGATCCTGATCTTCAACGACATTCTCTGGCCGCACGTCACGGTGGCGACGATGAAGCTCAGCAACGGGTAGCCCGCGCGAAAGGCTGCGGCGGCGTTCACCGCCGCCGCTTCCTCTTGCAATCGCAAATCTGAACAAGCGGGCCGCCGGGCGCAGTGGAGGTTGCGGTGAACTACGAGGCGTTTTTTTGTCAGCAGCTTAATGGCCTCCGACGCCACGGCGACTACCGCATTTTTGCCGATCTCGAGCGGCGGGCGGGCCGGTTCCCGCTCGCCACCCTTTACCGCGACGGCGGCTGCCGCGAAGTCACGGTGTGGTGCTCGAACGACTACCTCGGGATGGGTCAGCACCCCGCCGTCATCGCCGCGATGCACGAAGCGCTCGATCGTTGCGGCGCCGGTGCCGGGGGCACCCGCAACATCTCCGGCACTAATCACTACCATGTCCGCCTCGAACATGAGCTGGCCGAATTGCACGGCAAGGAGGCGGCGCTCTTGTTCACCTCGGGCTATGTGTCGAACTGGGCCGCACTCGGCACGCTCGCCGCCCGGCTGCCGGATTGCGTCGTTTTCTCCGACGCCGCCAACCACGCCTCGATGATCGAGGGCATTCGCGGCAGCCGCGCCGAAAAGCACATCTTCGCGCACAACGACCCGGCCGACCTCGAACGGCTGTTGGCAGGGGTCGATCCCGCCCGGCCCAAGCTCGTCGCCTTCGAGTCGGTCTATTCGATGGACGGCGACATCGCGCCCGTCGGCGAACTGTGCGACGTCGCCGAGGCCTATGGGGCGATGACCTATCTCGACGAGGTCCACGCCGTCGGGCTCTACGGGCCGCGGGGCGGCGGCATCGCCGAACGCCTCGGCGTCGGCCACCGGCTCAGCGTGATCGAAGGGACGCTGGCCAAGGCCTTTGGCGTCGTCGGCGGCTACATCGCCGCGTCGGCGGCGTTGTGCGACTTTGTCCGCAGTTTTGCCTCGGGCTTTATCTTTACGACGGCGCTGCCGCCCGCCATCGCCGCCGGCGCGCTCGCCGCGGTGCGCCATCTGAAGGCGAGCGGGGCCGAGCGCCGCCGTCACCGCGAGGTCGTCGCGACGGTGCGGCGGCGGCTCGACGAGGCCGGCATCCCGCATCTCGACAACCCGAGCCACATCGTGCCGGTCGTCGTCGGCGACCCCGGCCTGTGCCGGTGGATCAGTGACGCGTTGCTCGACGATTACGCGATCTACGTGCAGCCGATCAACTACCCGACCGTGCCGCGCGGCACCGAACGGCTGCGCCTCACCCCCTCGCCGTTGCACAGTGCCGCCGACATCGACCACCTCGTCGGCGCGCTGTCACGGCTTTGGGCGCATCCAAAGCTGCGCCGCGCCGCCTAGCCTGCCGTCCGCGGCATCAGTACGGTTGCCGATCAGGCCAGATCGCCAATCGCGCAGTCGGTCATTGCGAGCACAGCGAAGCAATCTCGGGCCGCTGCGTGTCTTCGGGTCGGGATTGCTTCGTCACTCCGCTCCCCGCAACGACCCGTGGGCAACTCGGTCGGAAACTGCACTAGCATTAGCATTAGCCCCGCCTTGACCGGATTATCCGACGCAATATTCGATCCCGGCAGCTCCGTCGGCCAGCAAACAGGTCTTGGACACGCCACAGCGGACAAGGCTTCGCGTGAGGCGGGCACCGCTGCAGAGCTGCTTCAGGTCGATATGCCAGCCGGGCGGAGCTTCGGGGAACACGATTGTGGCGCTGGGCGGGGCGATCGCAAATTCTGCGGCGGCGTGTTTGTAGGCGGCGGGGATATCGTCCTCATTAATATAACAGCGCCAATCCCGATCGCGAAACAGAACAGCAATAACCCGACAGCCTGATTTCATGCTGCGGAAGACCGGCCAACACCAACACGCCGCTAAACCACACCGAGATCGGGAAGAAGAGATTCATTTCGTATTTAATCTCCGCCGTCATGGAGATGCGGGTCGCCGAGTTGCGAGCGCCAGGACCCCCCACCCACGGGCCAAAATTGTACGCGATAACTCGGGTCAGCCCGCCATCGACTAATTTCTTTCGTCCAAGTCGAGCCCGTGTCGAAGAATCGATTATCCCGAAAATAGTCATGCATGCCAACGACGATTACCCAAATGACCAGTACCGTTGATATAGCCTTGACCCATCCCTCGCTTCGCTTCGAGATCCCGAGCAATGTCAGTCCGAACAGCACACCCGGCGCGTATTCGTAGCGCCCGCCACCTCCCACTACCAGAAGACCAATATGTGGCGCCAGTGAGCCAAAATAAGAAAGGGCCATGATCGTTGCCCCCCCTGCGAGCAGCCAATTGACGACAGGGTCGGCCGTTTTCCAGGCAGTGATAACTATTGTCAGAATAGCTATCAAAGTGATGGTTATTTCCGGCAATACGGGTCCTCCGCTGGTCACTGTTTCGATTAGCCTGCTAGCTACTCTCGCTGCGTAGTTTCGTCCAAATAACGGTTCAATCAAATGCTTGATATACATGACGAGAATGAGCAGTCTCGGTCCAATTCCGACGCTGCGCCCAGGGTCCGGGTGCAGCGCGACCATCAAAACCTGCAGTACGCCAAAAGCAGCAAGCAACCCGCCTTGGATCAAGCGAGCACGTGAGCGGTCGAGCCATGCGCGCAGGAAGAATAGGGGCGTAAGAAAAATACTCGCCGGCCCGCTTAGTGGCGCCAGGACCAACAGCCCTGCCCGGAATGCACCCAACCATCCGCCGGCGGCAGGAAGCGCCAGGATAAGAGCCGCACATAGCGCGAGATGAAACTGGCTGGTGATCGAGTTCAGCCAGACTTCGCCTGTATTGTTACAGGCAAGCAGCAGGAGCAGCGCGAGCGTAAGAGTAACTCGATTCCGCAACCATTCTACGCATCCGGTAATCAGCAGAAATACCGGACAAAGCTGGATAAACAGGGCGAAGGTGGTGCTGACCAACGGCGCGAACTCCAACGGCACTAGATGAGCCGCTAGCAGCGTGGCGATGCTGGCCGAGAGATTTAGATACCCGCTATGAACAGCAAATAGTGCGTCATACCAACGCTCGTTCCAAGCGTTATGGAAGTATACCTCACCTTCTTCAGCCCAGAAGCGGCGTTTGATTAATATATCAGGCATGCGAATTAGCAGCAAGACGGCATAAGTCGCTAATAGAAAGGTGTAGAATTTCATGCTCGTCGACAACTTTGTCCCAGACGCCTCGCTTGTCATCATGATCTGACCTTTTTTGGTAGCTGTCGATGCGAAGTATCATTTAACGGAGGTCTGAGGAGCGGATGATTTAGCCATTTATCGAGTGTAAACACCCCGGAACTACACCGCCCCGTCCTCGGCATACCGCGTCGCGAGCAATAATCGATGGGGATTGCCTGACATCAGCGGCAGCGATATCAGGATGACTAGTAAGGCGGGGCGTAAGCACCGGATTAAGGGACGCGTCTCGGCGGAGACAGTCGCACATACGCCCTCAACTCGGATAAACTCCAAATGCGGCATCTCAGACCCCCTGGCGCCATTTAACCGATATTCCGAACTCTCTCAAGCTCGTACAAAGATTTTCCTCCACATCCGGCACACCGAAATTAACAGCGGTTGTGATCGCGGCGGTGCTGGGGCTAATAGTTAGGGCACTTTTACTTGCGGTTGTGGAGCGCAACCATATCACGACGGACCGGAACAACTCGGGGTCTCAGCCGGCGAAACGGCGTGCAATACCTTATCCAAGCGGCAAATCTCGTCGTAATCCTGTGGCGGCGGTCTCCCGCCAACGGGGGATTACGACGAAATTTGCCGCCCGGTGCCGTGCCGACGCAGAGCAGAATCGCTCTTTTCGAATCTCGTTTACGCTGGTTTGCGCAGGCGGAAGCGCAGGACGCCGCCCGGCTGCTCGGAGGATTCGAGCAATTCGCAGCCGGTCGTCGTGCAAAAATGCGCGAAATCCTTGACCGCACCCGGGTCGGTCGCCAGCACTTCGAGCACGGCACCGGGGGCGAGCGGCTTTAACGCCCGCCGCGCCTTCAGCACCGGCAACGGGCACAACAGCCCGGTCGCATCAAGGGTGGCGTCGGGCGCGGCGGTAGCTTCGGTCATGGCACAGGCAATCTCGGTCGACGATGCTGAGCCGGTTCTAGCCGATCGACCCGACGGCCGGCAACCCGGCCGCCTGTTTTACCTGTTTTATCAGGTCGACACCACGCGTGCCCCGCTCCTTTCGATCGCGATTTCCCGCTGCTTTCGCATGGCCTCATTGCCACAAGCAGACAATGCGAATATAGCAAACCCACGAAAGAAAGAATTAGCAAAAATCAGATAGTTAACCGTCATTCCTGCGTAAGCGGGGAACCCAGAGCCTGCCCCTGGCCTGAACAGGGGACGAGCGACGTGCGGTCGCCACTGGACCCCCGCTTTCGCGGGGGCGACGGTAAAGTGCGGGGATCGTTCGCTCCATTCTGGGTCAGACACTAAGTGCGATCACGATGTGGGAAATCGCGCTGCTGATCGATACCGGGCGGATCGAGCTCGCTTGCCCTCTCGTCACTTACGATGACCGTATTCTACGCTTTGGCAAGAGCCATGGCCGGCAATACAGGTTCGCCGCAACGGCATGACGTTCCCCCGCATCGGTCCGGCGGCATCGGCGAACGCCCGGCTTACCCGAATTTGTTGGTGCGCGGGAAGCCATTGGGGACGAGTCGGCCGGCACCCCCGCGGGCGCTGCGCCACGGCGTCAGGTCGGTTTCGGTGCGGGTGCGCGTCTCGCCCTGCCGCCAGGTGAGGCCGTCGGCGAGGCGGAACACCTTGGCGTCGGCGAGACCGCCCGATTTGTAGCGCTGCAGGATCACGCCGCGCCCGCGCGTCATCAGCGGAATATCGTCGAGCTTGACCACCACCATGCGGCGGTTGTCGCCGACCAGGGCGACGGCGTCGCCCTCCTCGGCGCGCAGGCAGATATGGGCGAGCGCACCCGCGGCCGGGGTCAGCACCTGCTTGCCGGCGCGGGTCTGCGCCACCGCCTCCTCGCCATCGACGACAAAGCCGCGCCCGTCGCTCGCTGCGACCAGCAATTCCATCCCCGGCCGATAGGGAAACATCGCGACGACGTCGTGCTCGTTCGGCAAATCGACGATCAGCCGCAACGGCTCGCCCTGGCCGCGGCCACCCGGCAACCGGTCGACGCCGATCGTATAAAAGCGGCCGTTGGTCGCGAAGACGATCAGGCGATCGGTGGTTTCGGCGGCGACCGCAAAACGCGGCCCGTCGCCCTCCTTGTAGCGTTGGTCGGCGGCCGGGAGGTTGTGTCCCTTGACCGCGCGGACCCAACCCTTTTGCGAGCACAACACGGTCACCGGTTCGCGCTCGACCAGCGCCGCGGGGGGGATGTCGAGCGGCGGCGGCGCCTCGGCGATCGCGGTGCGGCGCCGGCCGAGCACTGTCGTGCCACCGAATTCGGCGGCCGTCGCGGCGATTTCCTTGGTGATGGCGCGCCATTGCCGGCGCTCGCTGTCCAATAGCCGGGCGAGGCCCGCCGCTTCGGCCGAGAGCGCGTCGAGTTCCTTCTTGATCGCGATCTCTTCGAGCCGGCGCAGGGCGCGCAGCCGCATGTTGAGGATCGCCTCGGCCTGCACGTCGCTCAAATCCCAGCGACGCATCATTTCGGCTTTCGGGTCGTCGGCCTCGCGGATGATGTGGATCACCTCGTCGAGATTGAGGTAGACGACGATCTGGCCGTTCAGGATCTCGATGCGTCGCGCGACCGCGGCTAGGCGATGGCAGCTCCGGCGCTGCAACACCTCGCGGCGATGGTCGAGAAACGCCTGCAATGCCGCCCGCAGGCTCATGACCCGCGGCACGCCCAGGGGATCGAGCACGTTGAGGTTGAGCGGCACCCGGATTTCGAGCTCGGTCAGCCGGAACAATTGCTCCATCAACAACGCGGCGTCGACATTGCGGGTCTTGGGCTCGATGACGAGACGCACGTCCTCGGCCGATTCGTCATGGATGTCGGCGAGCAACGGCAGCTTTTTTTCTTCGAGCAACGCCGCGATCTTTTCGACTAGCCGTCCCTTCGGCACGCCAAACGGGATCTCGGTCACGACGATCTGATAAGCGCCGTGGGCCAGCGCCTCGCTCGCCCAGCGCGCCCGCAGCCGGAAGCTGCCGCGGCCGGTCTCGTAGGCCTGGCGGATATTTTCCGCCGGCTCGACCAGCACCCCGCCGGTCGGGAAGTCCGGGCCGGGGATGTAGGCGCAGAGTGCCTCGACGGCACAGACCGGCTCGTCGATCAAATGCAGCAATGCCGCGCACAACTCGCCCGCATTGTGCGGCGGAATGCTGGTCGCCATGCCGACGGCGATGCCCGCGGCGCCATTGGCCAACAGGTTCGGGAAGCGGGCGGGCAGGACGACGGGCTCGCTGTCCTCGCCGTCATAGGTCTGGCGAAAATCGACCGCGTCCTCGTCGATCCCGTCGAGCATCGCCTGCGCCACCGCCGACAGCCGACTCTCGGTGTAGCGCATCGCCGCGGCGTTATCGCCGTCGATATTGCCGAAATTCCCTTGGCCGTCGACCAGCGGGTAGCGCTGCGAGAAATCCTGGGCGAGCCGTACCAAGGCGTCATAGACCGCGAGCTCGCCATGCGGATGGAACTTGCCGATCACGTCGCCGACGACGCGGGCGCATTTTTTGTAGCCCGAGGCGGGATCGAGGCGCAGCTGTTGCATCGCGTGCAGGATGCGGCGATGGACCGGCTTCAGCCCGTCGCGCACATCGGGCAATGAGCGCGACATGATCGTCGACAGCGCATAGGACAGATAGCGTTCGCCGAGCGCCTCGGCGAAATCAACCTCGCGTATCTCGCCTGCCGGAGCGATCACGGGCATAAATCGATGACCTCAGTTCACGGTCGTCGCCCCCGCGCAGGCGGGGGTCCAGAACCAACGCTGGAGCCATCGCCCTGGATTCCCGCTGGTGCGGGAATGACGGACTGAGCGTGGTGGTTGACTGTATCAGCTTCGCGCGGCTGCCGGAGGCGAGCGGCGAGGCGGGTGCGGGCGGCGGGCAAGGTGCGGCCTTGCGGCAGCAGCACGTGATGTAGCAGGAAGTGCTCGCTCAACCGCAAGCCGTCCACGATTTGGGCCTGGTCGGCGGCTGTGGCTTGCCACAAAAACGCGGGCAGCGCCAATAGCTTGTCGTGATGGGGGCGGCCCGCGTCGCGCGACACCGCGCGGCCTGTGCGGGGCGAGACATAGGCGAGGCCGGTGGTGGAGCCGGTGACCGCGCAGCACGTCAAATCGAGACCGAAACCGAGCGCCGCCAACAGGGCGCACTCCCACTCGACATACTGCGCCGGCCAGTCATGGGCCGAATCGAATGCCGCGAGCAATGCCGCGAACGCCGCAAAGACATCGGTATGCGGCTCGCGCTCGGGCAGGGTCGCGGCGACGAGCGCCGTTGCCGCGGCAAGACCGGCGAGCCGGTCGGGATCGTCGATAAAGCGCGCCATATGGGCGCGGACCATCTCGCAGGTGAGCGAGCCCAAATGCTCGGCAAGCCGTCCGCGCCAAACCGCGGCGACCTCGTTGCCCGGCTGCAACACGGCGCGCAATTTCGGCGACTGGCCGCCGCGCACCAGCCCGAGATGCCGCCCGTGCTCGCGGGTCAGCAATTCGGCGATCAGCGCGCTCTCGCCATGCCGGCGCAGCGCGACGACAAAGGCAGCGTCAGTCCACTGCATCGGACCAACGGTATTCGGTCACCGCAAATCGAGAGGGCCCCTCACCCCAACTCTCTCCCCGCGCGCGGGGAGAGGGAGGGACCCGCGCAGCTGGAGCGAGAGGGGCAGAAGGCGATGGACTCGCCCCAATTTCCACGCGGTCACACCTCGTAGTCGAGGCCGATGGCGGCAAAGCGCTCGCGGTCCTCGCCCCAGTTCTCGCGCACCTTGACAAACAGGAACAGATGGACGCGGCGCTCCAGCATATGCTCGAGTTCGGCGCGGGCGCGGGCGCCGATCGATTTGATCCGCTGGCCATGATCGCCGAGCACGATCGCGCGCTGGCTCGGCCGCTCGACATAGATGATTTGTTCGATGCGCACGCTGCCGTCGCGGCGGTCCTCCCAACTCTCGGTCTCGACCGTCGAGGCGTAGGGGAGTTCGTCGTGCAATTGCAGAAAAACCTGCTCGCGGGTGATCTCGGCCGCGATCAGGCGCTCGGTCGCGTCGGACAGCTGGTCCTCCGGAAACAGCCACGGTCCGGGCGGCATCGCCGCCGCGAGATGGCGCTTCAGATCGCCGACGCCGTCGCCGCTCAACCCCGAAATCATCAACACCGGGTCGAATTTCCCCGCGTTCGCCAGATCGGCGGCGAGGCCGAGCAGGCGGTCGTGGCGCACCAGGTCGATCTTGTTCAACGCCAGGATCGTTGTCCGGCCGCGCTCGGCGAGGCGGTCGAGGATGCGTCTGACATCGGCGCCGATGCCGCGCGCCGCGTCGACCAGCAACACGGTCTCGTCGGCATCCTCCGCACCCGACCAGGCGGCCGCCACCATCGCCCGGTCGAGCCGGCGGCGCGGGGCAAAAATACCGGGGGTGTCGACATAGACGAGCTGCGATTTCTCTTCGATAGCGATGCCGAGGAGCCGATTGCGCGTCGTCTGCGCCTTGGGGGTGACGATCGCCAGCTTATGGCCGACCAGCCGGTTGAGCAGGGTCGATTTGCCCGCATTGGGCGCGCCGATCAGCGCGACGTAGCCGCAGCGGGTCGTGGCGAGCGGTGGCGCGGCAATCATCCGTCTTGGCCGTAAGCGACGATCACACCCTTACCCGCCTCGCTGCGCTCGGCACCCTCTCCCGCATTGCGGGGAGAGGGGACCCAGCCTGCAAGGCTGGGGGTGAGGGCGGATCACGCGGCGTGGCGCTTTGCCCAGTCGACCACCTCGGCATGGGTCGCGAACCAGACGTCTTTGTGCTCCTGCGCATGGCGGATGATTTCTTCGAGGATCCAGATGCGCGAGCGGTAGCCGATGACGTGCGGGTGCATCGTCAGCTGAAAGATGCCGCCTTCGGCATGGGCCGCGTCGAATTCGCGGCGGAAGATGTCGAACACGTCGGTGGGGGGCGTGTAGGGCCGCAATGCCGAAAACCGGTTCATCATGAAATAAACAGCGTCGTCGCGCACCCATTCAACCGGCAGCTCGACGACCCCGGTGGGCGCGCCGTCAAGCAGCAGCTCGTAGCAATCCTCGTCCGCCATCAGCGAGGAATCATAGGCGAGCCCCATCTCCTTCTCGATTTCGAGGGTATGGCGGCTGAAATCCCAGGAGGGCGTGCGCAGTCCGACCGGCCGCACGCCGCTCACCTTTTCGAGCGCGTCGGCCGAGCGCAGCATCAAATCGCGTTCGGCCTCATGGGGCAGCACCGAATTGAGCTCGTGGATCCAGCCGTGGATGCCGATTTCATGACCCTCGGCGACGACCTGGCGCTGTTCGTCAGGATGCAGCAGGGCGGTCACCGCGGGCACGTAAAAGCTCGCCTTGACCCGGTATTTCTCCAGCACCTTCAAAATGCGCGGCACGCCCACGCGATTGCCGTATTGGCCCCAGGCGAGCCGGCCGATCGAATTGCCGCCGTCGCGCAGGTCGCTCGTCTCGTGGTCGCTGTCGAACGACAACGTGACGGCACAGCGCGCGCCGCCCGGCCATTCCGCCGGCCGCAATTTGCGCCCGGCGCGCACCCGGTCGACGCGCCGGCGCCATTCCCCCTCGGGCCATTGCCAAGGTTCGAGAGCGGGGTTGGGAGCGTTCATGCCGTGACCCTCCTCGTCGGTGATATGGCCGGAGGCGCGAGCCCGGCGGTGGGGAGAGGGTTGGTCGGAGCGGTGAGATTCGAACTCACGACCCTCAGCACCCCATGCTGATGCGCTACCAAGCTGCGCTACGCTCCGACCGGGCAGCTTTGCCAAGGCGACGATCATAGTCCCGCACTCGTGCCGGCGCAACCGCCCGGGATCACGCCACGGCACTACGACGGTTCCGCCTCTTTGCTCGGCCCGAGCTTGTCGAGCAGCACTCGAATTTCCAGCAATTCGCGACGCATTTCCTCGAGTGTCTCGCGCAGCGCTTGTCGCGTCGGCGCGGCGCTGGCCGTCGCTGCCGGCGCATCGGGCGGCTCGAGTACAAAAAGGCCAGGCGAGGCTTCAACTGCGAGAGGCGACTGCGGCAGCGCGTCACCGCGCAAGGCGCCCTCGCGCAGCAGCTTTTGCACGCCGCGGATCGTATAGCCCTGTTGGTACAGGCATTGCCTGATCCGCCGCAGCAGATCCACGTCCTGCGGACGATAGTAGCGCCGGCCGCCGCCACGCTTCAGCGGTTTGACTTGCGGGAATTTCGACTCCCAAAAGCGCAGCACATGGGGCGGCAGATCGAGCTCCTCGGCAACCTCACCGGTGGTGCGAAACGCCGCCGCCGATTTGGTGACGCGCCGGCCGGTCTCCGCCTGATCCGCCCGCGACGGCTCGGTTCGGGTCACATCAGCCCGACGAAGCCTTGGCGGCTGCCTTGTCGGCGTCCTCGTCGGCGGGGTCGGCGAGGCCGCTGTTGATCTGGTTCTTCAGCGCGTGGCTGGCGCGAAACACCAGCACGCGGCGCGGGCTGATCGGCACCTCCTCGCCGGTCTTTGGGTTGCGGCCCACGCGCTGCCCCTTCTGGCGAACCGCGAAGCTGCCAAACGAGGAGATCTTGACCATTTCGCCGCGTTCGAGCGCACCGGAAATTTCGGCGATCACCGACTCGACCAGCTCGGCCGATTCGTTGCGCGACAATCCGACCTCCTGATAGACCGCCTCGCTGAGCTGCGCCCGCGTCACCGTGTGCCCGGTCATCAACCCCTCCCCGCTTTTGGAGAAGGTTACTCCGGCGCGAAAATCCCGTCAAATTCCAAAGTGTTGCCGGCCTCGTGCCAGGCTTGGCCGGGTCCGCCATGGGACGCTACCAGCGCAACAGGCTCGCCCCCCAGCTGAGGCCGCCGCCGAGCGCTTCGATCAGCACGAGATGCCCGGGCCGGATGCGGCCGTCGCCGACTGCGGTCGCCAACGCCAGCGGAATCGACGCGGCCGAGGTGTTGGCATGGCGGTCGATCGTCGAGACGATCCTGTCGGAAGACAGACCGAGCTTTTTCGCCACGCCGTCGATAATCCGGCTGTTCGCCTGATGCGGGACGAGCCAATCGATGGCCGCGGCAGTGAGCGCGTTGGCGGCGAGCGCTTCGTCCACCGCCTCGCTCAGATGCTGCACCGCCTGCCGGAAGACCTCCCGCCCTTCCATCCGCAGATATCCGGTGTGCCCGCTCGAAGAGGGGCCGCCATCGACGTAGAGGATGCCGTATTGCCGCCCGTCCGAGTGCAGATGGGTCGACAGCACGCCGCGGCCGCGCGGTCCCGGATCGGCCACCGCCTGCAGCGCGAGCGCGCCGGCGCCGTCGCCGAAGAGGACGCAGGTTCCGCGATCCTCCCAGTCGAGGATGCGCGAGAAAGTTTCGGCGCCGATCACCAGTGCCGTGCCCGCCTGTCCAAGGCGCAGCGCATTGTCCGCCGCCGCCAGGGCAAAGATGAACCCGGCACAGACCGCCTGCACGTCAAAGGCGGCACCCCGATGCATGCCGAGCCGCGCCTGGACCTTGGTCGCGGTCGCCGGGAAGGTATTGTCCGGGGTGGCCGTGGCGAGCACGATCAGATCGAGATCGCTGCCGCTCAGCCCGGCATCGCTGAGAGCGCGCTGCGCCGCGCGGACAGCCAGGTCCGAGGTCAGCTCGCCATCCGCCGCCACCCGGCGCTCGGCAATCCCGGTGCGCTGGCGGATCCATTCGTCGGAGGTATCGAGCCGGGCGGCGAGATCGTTGTTGGTGACGATCCGTTCGGGCAGGTAGGCGCCGCAGCCGATGATCTGGGAGCGCAGCGCCATCGTCGCGCTTACAGCACCGCCGGCTGGGGCGCGGCCGTCGCCTCGTTGAGGCGCGCGAGATCGACCCGGGTCCTGTCAAGAAAACCGTTGGCCTTCATGTCGACGGCCACACCGATCGCGTGGGCAAAGCCGAGAGCGTCGGTTGAGCCGTGGCTCTTGACCGCGATCCCGCGCAAGCCGAGAAAAACCGCTCCGTTATACCGACGCGGGTCGATGCGCATGCGCAATTTCCGCAATGTGTTGCGGGCGAAGACGTATCCGATCCGCGCCGGCAACGAATGGCGAAACGCCTCGGCGAGGAATTCGCTGAATAGTTTCGCGGTCCCTTCGGCGGTCTTGACCGCGATATTGCCGGTAAACCCGTCGGTGACGACGACGTCGACAGTGCCGGCGGCGATGTCGTCGCCCTCGATAAACCCGAAAAAGCGGAGAGGGCTCAGCGGGCTGCGCAGGCGCAGGCTGGCGGCGCGCACCGCGTCGTTGCCCTTCTGATCCTCCGAGCCGACATTGAGCAGCCCGACGACCGGTTCGACCAGCCCCAGCACGGTGCGGGCAAAGGCGTCGCCCAAGAGCGCGAATTGAACGAGATTGTCGGCGTCGCATTCGACATTGGCGCCGAGGTCGAGCATCACGCTCTCGCCGCGGCGGGTCGGAAAAAACGAGGCGATCGCCGGCCGGTCGATCCCCGGCAAGGTCTTCAGCACGACCTTGGCCATCGCCATCAGGGCGCCGGTGTTGCCGGCCGAGACGACGCCGTCGGCAACACCCTCGGCGACCGCGTCGATCGCCAGCCGCATGCTCGACTGGCGCCCCGCGCGCAATGCCACCGACGGCTTGTCGTCGTCCATCACCATCTCGCCGGTATGATGCAGATCGACAACCGCGCCCAGCCGCGGCAGCTTGGCGAGCAACGGCCGGATGCCGGTTTCGTCGCCAAACACCAAAAAGCGCAGCCCGGGATGCCGCTGCAGCGCCATGTCGGCGCCGCGCAACACCATATCCGGCGCGCGTGCGCCGCCCATCGCGTCGAGGGCGATCGTGATCTCTTCGCTCACCGCCGCGCCGCCTCCCGCCGGCGCCAAACCCTCAGGCCGTCTCCGACCGCTGGGTGACCACTTCGCGGCCGTCGTAATAGCCGCAGGCATCGCACAAATGGTGCGGGCGCTTGAGCTCGCCGCAATTTGGGCATTCGGCATACGACGCCGGTTTCAAGGCATGATGCGAGCGCCGCATGTTGCGGCGCGACGGCGAGGTTTTCTTTTTTGGAACGGCCATGGGCTACTCGTTTGGGATCGCAGAGGGCCTCCGGTACTTAGCCAAAAACACCGCTGGCGGCAACCGGCATGGCGCTCTCGCCGTGATCGGAGGGTCAGTTTTGTCCTGGCCGGGGGAGTTTCGCCAGAGCGGCAAAGGGGCCAGCTTCGGTTTCCGGGGTCGTCGCGGGATCAATTATCGCGTCCGGGTCGCGCGGAAACTCGGGCAGCGCCAGCGACAACTCCTGCGCCACCGCTTCGCCGATGTCGATTGCGTCCAGGGGTAGCGGCTCGAATACCGGCGCTTCGGCATCGATGTCGATTTCGCCCTCTTCGTTGTCGGCGGGGCCGTAGACCAGCGCAAACTCCTCGTCGAGCTTTCCCGCAACGGGTTCGAGCGTGACGACGCAGTCCTGAGTGAACTCGGCCGCGAAAGCCGCCTCCAGCCGGATCAGCCCGCCATTCTGCCGGTGGAGCGTTACGACCGCGGTCAGACGATCCAGAGCCACGAGGTCGAACCGCCGGGCGAGGCGCTCGCGCTCCTCCGCCGTCGCCTCGATCTGCTGGTGGAACGGCTCCCAACCGAGCCGCGCGAGGCTAACCGGCCGCGAGAATTCGGGGGCGGGCTCGCTCATCGCGACCGGGCGAGTACCGCCGGCCGGGCATTCGCTTCGTCGCGGTCGGGAAGCGGGAACCCTGGGTCGCCTGCCAAAAGTTCGGCCGCCGATTGCTGCGCCAGCAGCCTCGCGGCACGGCGCACGTAATCGACCAGCGGCTCGATCGTCGGCGCCGATTCGCCGACCGTTCCGAAAACGTTGCGCGCCAATGCCGCGCCCAACGCCCCGTCGCTGCGCTCGAGCCCGTCCTGGTAGGCGCGAATGCGGCCGTAAAAGCCCTGCGCCATCCGCTTCACATGCCGACCGACGCTCAAATCGCCGGTTCCCATCTCACGCAATCCCCGGTCCATGTCGATGAACATCGCATCAAAAAAGGCCTGGGGCACCGCAGCGGATTGCGGCTGCTCGGATTTCAATCGATGCAGATAGAGGAACGCGTGCAGGCAAATCAGCTCGAACCGGCCGTCAACCGTGTCCGGAACGCCAAACCGGGTAAAGAAGCTCGGCTGCCGGGCCTGCTCGACGACCCGCCGATAGGCGAGTAGTGCTGCCTCGCGAACCGATTTGCGTCGGGAAAAGTAAATCAGCACTGATCTCGGCTCGCCCCAGCCATCGGCAACGTTGACAGTCGATGCTGCTTCGCTGAATCTACCGGTTCCAATTGGGCGCGGACCCGGCCGGTTTCAACAGAAGCTCCGCCGCGCATCCCCGATCTCGTTGCCGAGCCATGACTGTCCTGCGAACTTCCTCTCTGCTTGTGGCGATTGCCGCCGCGATGCTTGCCGGCTGCTCTACCACGGTAGAACAGCGGGGCAATCTCCCTCCGCCAGATGAGTTGGCGCAAATTCATCCCGGTAAAACCACCAAGGACCAAGTCGTAAAAATCCTCGGAACACCATCCAGCATCAGCGTTTTTAACGACAAGGATTGGTATTACGTTAGCCTGCGCACGAAACAATTCTCATTTTTTGATCCCAAGGTGCTCGACCAGCAAGTCTATATCGTCGATTTCAACGATGACGGGATTGTCAAGGCGGTCGGCCACAAGACATTGGTGGATGGCAAGGAGGTGGTGCCCGTCGCCCGCGTCACCCCGGCCCCCGGTCGCGAGCTGACCTTTCTCGAGCAGCTGATCGGCAATCTCGGCAAATTCAACGGCGGCGGCGGGGGCGGAGGGGCGGCCGCGAGCGGCGGCGAAAGCAAACCCCCAGGGCCGAACCCGTACAGCGACGAATAACCCCCGCTGTCAGCCAGCGGCCGCCGCGCTCAGATCGCCCATTTCGCGAGCACGGCGAGGAGCAGCAGCGCCACGATATTGGTGATCTTGATCATTGGGTTGACCGCCGGCCCGGCGGTGTCCTTGTAGGGGTCGCCGACGGTGTCGCCGGTCACCGCCGCCTTGTGCGGCTCCGACCCCTTGCCGCCGTGATGGCCCTCCTCGATGTATTTCTTGGCGTTGTCCCAGGCGCCGCCGCCCGAGGTCATCGAGATCGCGACAAAGATCCCGGTCACGATCGTGCCGAGCAGCATCGCGCCGAGCGCGCTGAACGCCGCCGCCCGGCCGGCGATCACGGCAATGACGATATACAGCACGATCGGCGCCAACACCGGCAGCAATGACGGGACGATCATTTCGCGGATCGCGGCGCGGGTCAGCATGTCGACGGCGAGGCCGTAATCGGGCTTGGCCCGGCCCTCCATGATGCCGGGGATCTCACGGAACTGGCGGCGGACTTCGACCACGACCGACCCAGCAGCGCGCCCGACCGCGGTCATGCCCATCGAGCCGAACAAGTAGGGCAGCAGGCCGCCGATAAACAGCCCGATCACGACATAGGGGTCCTGCAGTGCGAAATGGACGTTGAGGTTGGGGAAGTAGTGCTTGAGATCCTCGGTGTAGGCTGCGAACAAGACCAGCGAGGCAAGCCCGGCCGAGCCAATCGCATAGCCCTTGGTCACCGCCTTTGTCGTGTTGCCGACCGCGTCGAGCGCGTCGGTCGTGCGCCTGACCTCGCGCGGCAGATCGGCCATCTCGGCGATGCCGCCGGCGTTGTCGGTGACCGGGCCGTAGGCGTCGAGCGCGATGATCATGCCGGCCAAGGCCAGCATCGTCGTCGCCGCGACGCCGATCCCGAACAGCCCGCCGATCAGGAACGAGGCGATGATGCCGACACAGATCACCACGACCGGCAATGCCGTCGCCTCCATCGATACCGCCAGGCCCTGGATCACATTGGTGCCGTGCCCGGTCGTCGAGCTTTGGGCGATACTGCGCACCGGGCGGTATTCGGTTGCCGTGTAATATTCGGTGATCCAGACGATAAAGCCGGTGACCAACAGTCCGACGATCGCGCACAGCCACAAGCCCAGCCCGCTGACGGCGGCGCCGGTGGTCATCTGCAATGGCTGAGAAAATCCGAACAGCCAGTCGATCACCAGCGCGATCGCTCCGATCGACAGAATGCCGGTTGCGATCAACCCTTTATAGAGCGCCTTCATGATGCCGTTGTCGGGGCCGAGCCGGACAAAGAACGTGCCGATGACCGAAGTTACGATGCAGGCGGCGCCGATCACCAGCGGCAGCAGCAGCATCTTGTCGCGCATCGGCGGCGCGAAAAAGATCGCGGCGAGCAGCATCGTCGCGACGATCGTCACGACATAGGTTTCGAACAAATCCGCCGCCATGCCGGCGCAATCGCCGACATTGTCGCCGACATTGTCGGCGATGACCGCCGGGTTGCGCGGGTCGTCCTCGGGGATGCCGGCTTCGACCTTGCCGACGAGGTCGGCCCCGACATCCGCGCCCTTGGTAAAGATGCCGCCGCCGAGGCGCGCGAAAATCGAGATCAGCGACGCGCCAAAACTCAAGCCCACCATCGCTTCCAGCACCGGGCGCAGATCGTCGCCGCCGACCGTCGCGCGCAGGATGAAGTAGTAGATCGAGACGCCGAGAAGGCCGAGCCCGACCACCAATAGCCCGGTTACCGCCCCCGCCTTGAAGGCGATCTCGAGCCCGGATTTGAGCCCGCCGCGAGCCGCCTGCGCGGTGCGCACATTGGCCCGCACCGAGACGTTCATGCCGATATAGCCGGCACTCGCCGACAATACCGCGCCGATCAAATAGCCGATCGCCACGCGCAGGCCGAGCAACACGCCGAGGATAATCAGGATCACGATGCCGACGATCGCGACGGCGCGGTATTGCCGGTTGAGGTAGGCGCGCGCGCCGACCTGCACCGCGCCCGAGATCTCCTGCATCCGAGCGGAGCCGGCGTTGGCGCTCAGCACCTGCCGGCTGGTGACCAGGCCATAAAGCAGCGCCAAGACGCCGCAGGCGATGACGACGAGATAATACGCGTTAAGCATGCGAGAGCTCACGACCAGCGAACATGGGGAACCCTCCGCCGCCGATCGGGGCAGGCCGGAGCGGCGGGAACATGGCAGAAGCGCATTCTTTGGGCAACCGCCCCGGCGACGACACCATGTCGCCGCTTCGCCGCCGCAGTTGCGAAAAAATGGCCGCGGGTAAGAGGCAGCCTCGCAGACGCTCAGAAATGGCGGTAGCCGGCTCTCTCCACCGCGATGTCGCGACCGGCCAAGTCGGTCAGGCGCACGCCGTCGCCGCCCTCGATCCGGCCGATGCGCGTCACCGCAACGCCGACCCCGGCGCTAAGGCCGCGGACAATGTCCGCCGCCTCGGGGGCTATCGTGAACAGCAGCTCGTAATCGTCGCCGCCGGTCGCCAGTCGCGATGCGCCGGCCGGCTCCAGCGCCACCGCCGCGCGCGCCGCGCCCGACAGCGGCAATGCCCCGAGCTCGACGACAGCGGCCACATGCGAGGTCTCGCAGATATGCCCGAGATCGGCGAGCAGCCCGTCGGAGACGTCGATCATCGCATGCGCGACGCCCGCCAATGCCGGCGCCAGGGTCACGCGCGGCTCGGGCAGCTGAAACCGCCGGATCAACGCCGCGCGATGCTCGGCCGCGAGCTGCGCATAGCCGCCGCGTAATATGCCGAGCCCGAGATGGGCGTCGCCGATCGTCCCCGAAACCCAGAGGTCGTCGCCGGGGCGCGCGCCGCTGCGGCGGATCTCAGCGCCGGCCGCGACCTCGCCGATCGCGGTCAGCGACAGCGAAGCCGGACCAGGTGTCGAGACCGAATCGCCGCCGAGCAGCTCGACCCCGTAGAGCCGCTGGTCCTCGCCGAGCCCGCGCGCAAAGGCCGCGACCCAGTCCGCCCCGAGCGCCGGCGGCAGCGCCGTCGTCAGCAGGTAATAAAGGGGCCGCGCGCCCATAGCCGCCAAATCCGACAGATTGACCCGCAACAGCTTTTTGGCGACGAGATCCGGCGGGTCGTCGGGCAGGAAATGCACGCCGGCAACGATCGCGTCGGCGGTTACGACCAGGCGATGCTCCGCGCGGCAATCGACGAGGGCGGCGTCGTCGGTGAGGCCGAGGCCGCCCGGCCCTGCCAGGGGCGCGAAATAGCGCCGGATGCGCTCGAATTCGCCCGGCGCCGCTTCTGCCGGGGCGGGGTTCTTCACCATCGCCCTCACATATCCGCCGGGCGCAGGCTGCGGCCCAACCGGTCGAGCACGCCATTGGCGAGCGCCGGCTCCTTGCCGGTAAAAAAAGCGTGGGCGATCGAGGTGTATTCGCTGATCGACACCCGCGCCGGGACGTCGGCACGGTGCACCAATTCCCAGGCGCCGGCGCGCAGGATCGCGCGCAGCACCGAGTCGAGCCGCGCCAACGGCCAGTCTTCGACCAAGGCCGCCGAAATGTCGGCGTCGAGGCGGTCCTGATCGGCCGCCACCCCGCGCACGATATCGGCGAAAAACGCCGGGTCGGCTTCGGCCAATTGGTCGCCCTCGATGTCCTGGCCGAGCCGGTAGCGGGCGAATTCGCGCACCACCGCCTCGGCGTCCAGCGCCGGGTTCAATTCGCGCTGGTAGAGCGCCTGCACCGCGGCTAGCCGCGCCACAGTGCGCCGCCGCCCGCCGAGCCGCGGCCGGCCGTCGCGCGTCGTGTGGTCGTCGGCGGTGGTCATCCGCCGGTCTGGGTAAAGCGCCGCCTCAGTTCGATAATCGCGAGGCAGGCGCGCACCGCCGCACCGGCATGGTCGCGGCCTTCGGGTGCGGCGCGGGCCAACGCCTGGGCTTCGTTCTCGCAGGTCAGGATGCCATAGCCGATCGCCAACCCGTCGCGCACCGCGAGGTCTTGCAACCCGCGCGCGCTCTCGGCGCAGATATGGTCGTAATGCGTCGTCTCGCCGCGGATCACGCAGCCGAGGGCCACATAGCCGTCGAACCTATCGCTCGCCCGTGCCGCAAGCCCGATCGCGGCGGGGATCTCAAACGAGCCCGGCACCTCGATGCTCTCGTGGGTGGCGCCGGCGGCGGCCAAGGCGCGTTCCGCGCCGCGTCGCAGCAAATCGGCGATATGGGCGTAATAGGGCGCCTCGACGACAAGGATATGCGCCGATGGGGTCATGAGGTCGCCCCGGATGGGGGTATCGGCGCCGCGGCGGCCAAGAGCCGCGCGACATAGCGGGCGATCATGTCGATTTCGAGGTTCACCTGTTGCCCGGGCTGCGCTTCGCCGAGATTGGTACAGGCGAGCGTGTGCGGGATGATGTTGACGGCAAAGCGGTTCCCCGACACCTCGTTGACGGTCAGGCTAACCCCGTCGAGGCTCACCGAGCCTTTGGGGGCGATAAACGGCATCAGCGCGTCGGGCGCCTCGAAGCTGAAGCGCACCGATTCGGCTTCGGGTCGCCGCTCGACGACCCGAGCCAGCCCGTCGACATGGCCGGAGACGAGATGGCCGCCCAATTCGTCGCCGAGGCGCAGCGATTGTTCGAGATTGACCGGGGTTCCGGCGACCCAGCCGCCGATCGTCGTGCGGGCCAGGGTCTCGGCCGAGGCCTGCGCGGTGAAGGCGCCGTCCTCGACCGCGGTCACCGTCAAGCACGCGCCCGAACACGCAATCGAGGCGCCGATCGCGATCGCCGCGGTGTCGAAGCGGGTGGCGATCGTCAGTTCGGCGAGCGCGCCCTTCTTGATCCGCCGCACCCGTCCGAGATCGGTGACGATGCCGGTGTACATGTCGTCAGGCTACGAGTCCTGTGCAGGATTTACCAGCCGGCTTTCGCCGCCGCGCGGGTGCTATGCGCGGCGCAAGACCGGCCTCGCCGGCGCGGCCCCGGCGCCGGTAGTGGCAAGAGTTGCCCGACGATCAGCTCGTGGACGATGCGGCGAGACGGCGGCGGTGGGCGCCGATAAAGGAATTGCCGCCGCCATGCCGGCGGGTGCGGCCGGCGGCTGGTGGGGCGGCGTTAGGGGGCCTCGGCGCGGCGGGGGCTTTTTTCGGGCGAATAGCGCCGCGTGTAGTCTTCCTCGGTGAAGGCGAAGCTGGTCTCTTCTCGATCAGGCGGCGCATCCGACATCGAGGCCATTCCCTCCGCTTTTGCGCTTGGCCGGCGGATCGCAGGGCGAGCGGCGGTCGCCAAGCGGGGGCTTGCAATACCGGGCATGCGCGGCGTGGGGGACGAACCGATTATGCGCTGATCCTCCCGCTGATGCGCCGACGGGCGAGCCGGCGATCGACGAAATTTCGGAGACGGATCGATGAAGCGCTCGCGCCGGTTTTCTGGCTTATTGGCGCGGGGCGGCGATCCAACGAGGCAGAATGGTCGAGCCGAGGCGCATTTTGGCGGTTGCCGCTGCGCTGCTGGTCCTGTTGTCGCGTCCTGCGGCGGCGCAGCAATCCGCGGTGAGCCCGGCCGTAGCACCGGACCAGTCGATTACCCTGCCGACGGTCGAGGTGATTGCCGCGACCCCGCTGCTCGGCTCGGGGGTCGACCAAAGCAAGGTGCCCGCTCAGACCCAGGTGCTGACCTCGCAGGACATCGCCCGCGACGGCAATGCCGACGCGCTGCGCGCGCTGAACCAGCAGGTCCCCGGCGTCACCCTCGACGCCGCCGCCGGCAACCCGTTTCAGCCAAACCTCTTCTATCACGGTTTCCAGGCCTCACCGCTGCAGGGCAACCCGCAAGGCCTCGCGGTCTACGTCAACGGCGCGCGCTTCAACCAGCCGTTTGGCGACACCGTCAACTGGGACCTGATCCCGGACCTCGCGATCGACCGGATGGATCTGGTCGGGTCAAACCCGGTCTTTGGCCTCAACGCGCTCGGCGGGGCGCTCGCGGTGCAGATGAAGAACGGCTTCACCTATCACGGCGCCGAGGTCGACGCGCTCGGCGGCTCGTTCGACCACTACCAGGGCGAGCTGCAATCCGGCATGCAGATCGGCAATTTCGCCGCCTATGTCGCGGCGAGCGGCTTGCACGAGGGCGGCTGGCGCGATCTGCAATCCTCCGACCTCGCCAATTTTTACGGCGATCTCGGCTGGCGCGGCGAACACGGCGAAGTCCACATCAACGTGACCAACGCCGACACAAGGCTCAACGGCCCCGGAACCGCCCCGGTCGAACTGCTGGCGGTCGATCCCGCCGCCCAGTTTACCGGGCCCAATTTGATCGCCAACAACTATACCCAGGTCAACCTCAACGCCAATTACGAGATTTCCGACAATATATCGCTGCAAGCAACACTGTATTACGACTACCTGCTGCAAAAGGTCGTCAACGGCAATGTTCCCGACGTGACGCCGTGCGACGACGGCTCCGGCTTTCTGTGCGAGAGCCCGGGCGTCTTCGCCACCAACCGCGACGGCAACCCGATCCCCGATTTTTTGAGTGGCGGCCCCTATTCCGATCTCGACCGGCAATCGACCAACACCAACGGCTACGGGGCGGCGCTGCAGGCGACCAATCGCGCGCCGCTCCTCGGGCATCAAAACCAATTCATCGCCGGCGTCAGCTTTGATGGCGGGCAGACCCTGTTTGGGGCCAGTACCGAGATCGGCGGTTTGACGCCCGAAAATCGGGTCTTCTTCGGCCCCGGCGTCACGATCGACCAGGCGGACGGGTCGATCGCCCCGGTGCGGGTCGGCATTTCCAACGGCTATTACGGCGCGTTTTTCACCGACACGTTCGACATCGCGCCGGTGCTGACGGCCAATCTCGCCGGGCGCTACAACCTCGCCGAGATCGATCTCAGCGACCAGCTTGGGCCCGCGCTCAGCGGCGATCACACCTATGGCCACTTTAACCCGTCGGCCGGCTTGACCTGGAAATTCCTGCCCGAAATCAACGCCTACGCCAGCTATGCGGTGTCGAACCGGGCGCCGACCCCGGCCGAGCTGACCTGCGCCAGCGCCGCGAGCCCGTGCAGCCTCGCCAATTTTTTTGTCGGCGACCCCAGTTTGCAGCAGGTCGTGGGGCACACCGTCGAAGCCGGTTTGCGCGGCCGGTTTCAGCCATTCGGGGGCGCGACACTGAAGTCCGACCTCGCCTTTTTTCATACAACGCTCGACAACGACATCCTGTTCGTCAATAGCCCGATCGAAGGCCGCGCCTTCTTTCAGAATGTCGGCTCGACCCTGCGGCAGGGCGTCGATCTTAATATCCAATTAAAGACAGCGCGCCTCGTCGCCTGGATCGGCTATTCATACACCGATGCGCAGTTCCGGACCGGGTTTACCGAGTCGAGCGAAAACAACCCCGCCGCCAATACCGACGGCAATATTCAAATCCAGCCGGGCGACCGGCTGCCCGGCATCCCGACCAATCAACTAAAGCTCGGGGTCGATTACAAGCTGACCGGCGCCTGGACGGTCGGCGGCACCGGGATCTACGCCGCCGGGCAATATCTGTTTGGCGACGAGGCCAATCTGACGCCGCCAACGCCGCCCTATTTTGTGCTCGACCTGCATACGAGCTATCAGGTCACAAAACATCTGCAGCTGTTCGCGCTGCTCGAAAACGCCTTTGACGTCACCTATTACACTTACGGGACGTTTTCGCCGACGGCCGCGATCCCGATCGTGCAGGCGCCGGGCGCCGCCAATCCGCGCAGCTACAGCCTGGCGGCGCCGGTCGCCGTCACCGTCGGCCTCCGCGCCACCTTCTGACGATCGCTCCCCGGCCGTCAGCCCGGGGTGCGCGAGGGAGCGTGGGTAAAGGCGTCCGCGATCGCGGCGAAGGCGGGTTTGGGGCGCAGGTCGGCGTCAAACGGCAACGGCCGCGACGGCAGCCCGTCCTTGCGCCATTTCGCCTGGTTGGTCTCGTGGCGCACGATCCAGCTGTGCCGGTCGCAGAGCCCCCAGGTCACGACCATCTTGACCGCCTTCTCGTCGAGGGCAGCATCGAGAAAGCGGCGATAGGTGTCGGCGATCAGCTGGTCGCGCACCGCGATGTCGGCCGGTGCCTTCTCGTCGGTCACGTCGAGCTCGGTGATCTCGATCGTCAACCCGAGTGCGGCGATGTCGGCGAGAAACCGCCGCAGCCGCTCGGCTGAAAAAGGGGGCCCGCCGACCGCGGTCAGATGCGCCTGGATGCCGACCGCATCGACCGGCGTCCCGGCCTTCTGCATATGACGCAACAGATCGATGAGGACGATGCGCCGGGCCTCGTGCTCGGGGGCGTTGAGCTCGACATTGTATTCGTTGACGACGAGGCGGGCCTTGGGGTCGGTTTCGCGCGTCAGGCGATAGGCGAGATCGAGATAGCCGGGCCCGAGCGCGTCGAGAAACACCGCCTTGCGCAGCCCGTCGGCGCGTCCGTCCTTGGGTTCGATCGGTTCGTTGACGACGTCCCAGCTGTGGACGATGCCGCGATAGCGGCCGGCGAGCGTCTTGATATGGTCGACGACCGCCCGCTCTTTCGCCGCGCGGCTCGGCAACTTGAAAAACCAGGGCGGCGTGCGGAAATACCACAGCAAATTGTGGCCGCGCAGCGCCATGCCGCTCTCGACCGCAAACCCGGCGACGGTGTCGGCGCGGCTGTAGTCGTCGTCGCCCGGCGTACCGCGGTTGATGTCCTGCCATTTCATGTCGTTCTCGGGCACGACGAGGCCGGCCTGATGTTCCACCAGCGCGACAAACGCTGGATCGTGGGTGATCTGCTTCGCTGAAATCGTCGTGCCGTAGATCAGCCCCTTCGCCGCCGCCAGGCGCTTCAGCGCGCCGGTTTCCGCGGCCTGCGCGATCCCGGCCCTGGATGCCCCGATGCCGGCGCCGAGTGCCGCCAACCCGCCGGCGAGCACCTGTCGCCGGCGCGGCCCCCGAACATTGCCGGCACTCACGGCGAGGGCGCCGGGCCCATTGACTTCGCCGGCGGCACCGCACCCGGAGCTTCCGCCAGATGCTCGAGATTGGCCCGCGCGGCCATGTCTTCCGGGCTCCCTGGGGCGAGACGCCCGACCTCCTCCCAATCGCGGCGCGCGCCGTCGCGATCGCCTTCGAGGCGGCGGATGTTGCCGCGCTCGAGCAAGGCCGGCGCCGACCGCGGCGCCTCGGCCAGCGCCTTGTCGATGTCGGCGCGGGCCGGGTCGAGCCGGTCGAGCGCGCGATAGGCCGAGGCGCGGTAGACCAGCGCGTCGACGCGGTTCGGGTCGCCCTTGAGCACCCCGTCGAGATCGCCGACGGCGCGGTCCAAATAGCCGGCGGCGGCGGCCGCCTCGGCCCGGTCGATCAGCAGTTCCGGGTCGCCGGGCGCAAAGGCGACGGCGGCATTCGATACGGTGTAGGCGCGCACCGGGTCGCCGGCGAGCAGCCAGGCCTGCCCCTCCTGGTCGAGAACGTCGGCGCGCAGGCTCGCCGGCGCCTTGGTCATCGCCTGCGCCAAGGCGTGCAGCCGGGTCGCCCCCTCCTTGTATTCGCCGAGCGCGATCAATGCCACGGCGGCGCAATGGTCGGCCGGATGCGCCCCGCCGCGCTGATGCCAGGCTGCGGCGAGGCTCTGCGCCGCATGAGGATCCTGGCGCGCGAGGTTCATGCAGCGCGCATAGGTCTCGGCGTCGGCCTCGGCCGAGGGCGGCGGCATCGTCTGCACCCCGCTCAGCGATTTCACCGGCACGGCCGGGCTCGCCGGGTCGGCGGCGACTGCCGCGTGCGCGCGCGGCAGCCAAATCGACACGAGGAGCATACAGCTCAGCACGCCCCCCCGGGCCCTTCGCAAATGGAGCGACATTCCCCCTCATTCCCACCGCACCGGCTTTTCATAGCACGGCGCGCGGTTGCTGCGGAATTGGGCAACGGGTTACGATCGGCGCTGCCCTCTTCGCTGTTTTGGATTGCAGAGACTCTTGACCCTCGATTTCGGCCGTCTGTTTCCGGGCGGCGTCGGCAACGCCACGCTCGCCTTTGCCCATCGCAACTACCGCATCTATGCAAGCGGCAACGCGGTGTCGTTGATCGGCATTTGGATGCAGCGCGTGTCGGTCGGCTGGCTCGCCTGGACGCTGACCCATTCGGGAACCTGGCTCGGCGTTATGTCGATGGCCGAGTTTTTCCCGGTGGTGTTTCTGAGCCCGCTCGCCGGGGCTCTCGCCGACCGCCGCGACCGCGTCGGCATCATCCGGGTAACGCAGATCGCCGGCAGCATCGAGGCGGTGCTGCTCGCCGTCCTCGTCTACACCGGGGCGATCTCGATCTGGCTGTTGTTCGCGCTGACCTTTCTGCTTGGCGTGTTCAACGCGATGGCCCAGCCGTCGCGGCTGGCGCTGATCCCGACCCTCGTCGACCGCCGGTCGCTCGCCTCGGCGTTGGCGATCAACGCGATCATCTTCAATTCGGCGCGCTTTGTCGGCCCGGCGGTGGCCGGGGTCGTCATCGCCAAGATCAGCGTCGGCGCTTCCTTTGCCGTCAACGCCGCGACTTATCTCGTCTTTCTCGTGGCGATGACCAATCTGCGCGGGCTGCCGGCGTTGCCGGTGGCGGCCGCGCAGAGCGTCTTGCGCGCCTCGGCCGAGGCCTATTCCTATGCCAGCCGCCATCCCGGCATCGCGCCGATGCTGCTGCTGTTCACGGTCACGACGATCGGCACGCGCGGCTTTGTCGAGCTGTTCCCGGGTTTTGCCGACCGCGTCTTCGGGCGCGGGCCGGAAGGGCTGTCGATGCTGACCTCGACGGTCGGGCTGGGAGCGATTTGCGGCGGCGCCTGGCTGTTGCTGCGGCCGGGCGTGGCAGGCCTGACCGGGGTCGTGCTCGGCCACACCCTGGTGATCTCGCTGGCGATCCTTGCCTTCACCGCGAGCGACCACTTCTATCTAGCGTTGCCCTGCGTCTTTATCGCCGGCTGTGCGATGACGATTACCGGGATCGGCGCCCAGACCCTGATCCAGGCGGCGGTCGAAATCGGCATGCGCGGGCGCATCATGGCGCTTTACGGCATGATCTTTCGCGCCGGGCCGGCATTGGGCGCGGTGCTGATGGGCTCGCTCAGCGAACGCTTCGGGTTGCGGCTGCCGCTCGCCGTCGGCGCTGTCGTTTCCTGCGGCTTTTGGGCCTTCACCTGGGCCAAGCAAAAGCGCATCGCCGAAACCCTGGAAAGCGAGCCCGCCACCGCCGGAGAATGATTGCGCGCCCGGAGAAATTATTCTCCCATTTTTGCACGCGATCACCTCCAACAATGCCGATAAGCTCACTCATTCTTTGTTTGCGAGCTTCTTTGGCGGGGCTCGAGCCGCGCGGGATGGCGGTCTGTGATCAACACCGCGCCCAGAGCATACCGTGGCTAGCAGTGGTAAAGATTTCCTCGGTAGCATACCCCAAGCCGCAAAGCCGTCTGCGGCACCACTCCTTATCGTCTAGATCGTTGCCACGCGCGTGCCACTCCATAACTATCGCCCCGACGTCGAGCTTTTCGAAACGATCGTCAGCGAGGATTTCATATTCGCCGCCCTCGATGTCCATCTTGAGGATATCGATCCGCCTGCCCATCAAAAGCGGGAAGATATCGATGGCGTCGACCGGGATCTTCCCTGCAGCCCGGTTCTCTGCGAGCGAGGAGGACGCGGCTTGATCCGACAACTGCATCGGAGGGGATTGGGCACCGGCGGCTAGCGCATAGAGCTGCACGCGGTCTCTGCTACCGTCGAGTGCCAGATTGCGCTCGGCCTGCGCGAAGTGACGCGGATGCGGTTCGAACGCGATTATTCGACAATGCCGATACCTGTGAAGGAAATACAGAAGGGTAAAACCTACGTTTGCGCCCAGGTCGACGACGAGCTCCGTTTTTTCTGCCGCGAAAGGCGCGCGATCGTTATAGTAGTCGTGAACAAATACTTCGTACGCTACGCCATAATCGTTATTGCCGAAAGAGTCCGGGCGAAGCTCAAACCGAGGTCCCGAGCGTAACGCCAATGCCACCGCGTTATCGCGCCTTGCCACGCGCCAGGCAGCATAACGAAGCGCGCTGGCGAGGGTCAGTCTACTGGCGAAATCCAACATTTGTGCGAGTCCTCTATGCGATCATTTTGAGCCAGCGACGGTTCGATCCTCGTTGCGCAGCCCGCCCGCGTACGGCGAGGGGCGAGAAACCGTTTCGTGCGCCGATGCCGGCGCCGCGCAGCAGGCCGAATGCCTGAATGTCGTTCGGAACGCGCTTCCACACCGCTGACATTTAGCTCAGCCACTTTGGATCTTCCTCAGTATACGTATGATGCGGAACCGCGTCACCGCCCGAGACAGGCGCAGTGCGCGCGATTCTTTCAAATCCGCGAGAGCATTCACGTCAGACCGGGTGCGGGTGATCGCGCCGATCAACATCGGTTCGCGATCGAGCCGCCGCCTAGGCAAAGGTTGGTTGGTTGCAGTAGCGCGCGTCGACCGTCTCGTAATTGCCCGACGAAGAGGTCTGATAGGTCGTGTAGGGTCCTCCAGGAGTGTTTCGGAATCGATAGTTCACGTCGTTGATCACGTTGGCAAAGCCGCTGATGCCGATGGCGTTCGCCCAGCAGGCGGCGGCCCTGATGTTGATCGGGTAATAGATCGTGAAGGGCCAATTGGTGATCGGCGGGTTACGGGCGACGATGGTGAACGCCAGACAATGCAACGGATTATTGGTGCTGTCGGTTATCGCAACGGCAGGACCGGCGGCGGGCGGCGGGGAGGCGCACAGGTCAAACTTGGCGCCCGGCCCGGTACCCGTCAGATTGATGATCCAGTATTGCCGGTTCAGCGTTAGGGCCGACGGGAAATAACCGTTTCCGGTAGCGCCGGCGCCGCCGTCGGGCTTTGGGGTGATCTTGTCGCCGTTGGACGGTACATATCCTCGCCCGGAATTAGCACCGTTGAGCGTGAACGCCGGCACCCCCGGCGAATTCGGTGCCCAAGTGATGTAAAGGCCAGGAAATCCGGGAGGGTTATAAAAATTTGTTCCAATGATGCTCCATTCATCGTCGGCGCCGATCATCCGGCGCCCGAACATTGGATTTGCCGGATCGTAGAGAGAGTTAAATTCCTGATAGGCATATAGGTGCCAAAAACCGTTGGCAGAGCCGCCCTTGTAGTTCGTCCCAATGTAGTTCCAGCGCGGCGCGGCCACGTTTGCAAGAAACAGTGCGGCCTTCGCGTTGCCGCGGACGGCGGCCACGCACATCGCCATCACGAAGTCGGCAAATTCCCACTCGGGGCCGTTCATTCCATACAAGGGCACGCCATCGGAGATGGTGCACGGCATCCACAAACCGCGGGCCTGGATATAGGCGTTTTGCTCGCCCCAGACGGCTGCACCGGCATTGAACTGGTCGAGCGGGAAGTTGGCATTGGCGTCGGCAAGGTCGTTGAGGTATTTTCCGGTTTGCGTTCCGTCGAAACCGAGCGCTGTCGGGTCGGCGGGATTGAACGGATAGATCAGCGCCGCGAACTCGATGTCCCGATGCGCCCAGGCGCGCGAGCGCAACTCGCCGCCCGCGGAGTCCCAAGCGTCGATTACCCCGTAGACCGTGTAGGATATTCCAGCCGTGCCTGGCGTGAATTTGCGGGGGCTCGAGGTCAATACCTGGCCGATGGCGATGTCCACGATAAAGTCCAAATATTGCACCTCCCCAGTCCGCAGATAGGCCCAATACGAGTAATTGGGTTCGTGCTCGGTGCCGGAGCCGTTAAACCCGATCGCCCCTGTCCCTTGCGGGGCGCTCAGTCCAGGCCACCCCAAATGATCCGCGACATCGGCCGAAGCCGGCGGTAGCCCGGTGTAATTATTAATGCCCGATAGATTGACGACTGCATCCGTCGCCGCATCCTTAAAGTCAAAGATCTGGAGCGCCGGGCACAACCCAATGATGCGGATGACTTTTTCCGACCGCGTGCTCTGATTGTAAAAATCGAGAACCGCAAGATTGGGCAGCATTCCTATGTCGGTGTGATCGCCCCCTCCGGGTTGCGCTTGAAGAAAATCCGCGATGCAATAGGGGCTCCAGTCGAACGGATACTTCGTGTCGGCGATCGGCCCGCCATGGGCCGTGCTCGATCCCCGCAAGGTCAGGTCCAATGGCTGGAACAGGCGGCTCGATTGCCAATAGGACTGGTTGATCTGGGCGCGCAGGGTGGTCTCGGCGGCGATCGACCCGGTGCCCTGAAAAAAGTTGTACTTGGCGTCTTTGGTCGCGAACATGATACGGTTGAACGACCACAGCCCCGGTACGGGGGTAATCGTGCCGCCGCCGGGGCTGGTGAAATTGTATCGGGCGTAGGCCCCGCCAGTCCCTGACCAATGCAGGTAAAATCGCCGAGGATCGTTGCCGCTAGTCATCAGAAACGCAAAATTGCCGTCGGCGATGCCGCCGCTGCCGGGCGGCGGCGGGGCAGTCGTCGGCAGAGATGCTCCAGTCAAGACGATGGGGACGATGTTGCCATCGGAACTTGCTCCGCTGTAATAGCCGTTGGCGGCGGTCGTCGCCGCGATGTTTGGTATCGGCGGCGTTGGTAAACCCATGCGCCTTGAACGGCCACGGCAATGGCGTCGGCGTGCCGCCGCCGACGCTCCAATTGAGACCGCTCGACGGGTCGCCGGCGGAGGGCGGCGAGAAGAACACAAAGCCCGACGCCGGCGCGCCCTCGGTATTGTAAAAGGGCTGCCGGATCGCCCCCATCCAGCGGAAGCCGCCGAGACCGCCGCTCGCATTGTTGAGCGCCATGATATAATGGTCGCAGACCAGCATGCCGTCCTTGGCGCCGCCCCGCGTCTGGGCCATGTGGGTGCTGATTTTCCACGCCTTGCCGGCGGCGCCGTCGAGCCAGACCACCTGCTTGTAGTTGTTGGCATCGCCGAGCAGCCATGCGCCATAGGTGCCCGACCGGCTGTTGTGCGGCGAGGGATAGGCGGGTGCGGTGACAACGAGGTTCTGAGCGTAGACCTCGCCGAGCGTGCGGCGCGACGCCGCCGGCCACGAACCGCCGCGCGCTATCGTCACCACCCGAGAGGCGCCGGCCGCCAAGCTAAAGGTCGGCAGCAGCATGAAGGTGGCGAATTTCAGGCAACCGCTCGGCCAATAGCTTTGCAAACCGGCGGAAAACGGTTGGCTGACGCCCGCCACCGTAAATTGCGGGGCGGTGCCCGGCGCTATGTCGCCGTCCTTGAAGGGCTGGCCGAAGGTCTGCGTCGGGACGCCCGAGGGCTGCGTCGCAGCGCCGGAATTGACCAATGTCAGTGTGGCAAGGGCCGAACCTGCCGGCGCCGCCACCGCCTCGCCCGAGAAACCTAATGCATTCGCGCAGTGTCGCGAAAACTGCGCACCCCCCAAAAGGAACGCAGAAGCGAGCGTTTTCGCGATCTGACGACGTGT
>DATMKU010000361.1:0-4921 GCA_035570935.1 Allostellaceae bacterium | reverse complement strand
GCGTCTATCACTCGGTGAAGCTCGACGACCCGTCCTTCCCGGCCCCGATCTTCGCAAACCTCGTCGAGGTCGAGGGCGGCTACGCGCTGGTTTGGTCGCGCTGATCCGCCGGCCGCGGCGTCGCGCTCGGCGCGGCGCCGCTGCCCCTCACCCCCGGAATTATGCGGAGCGCGCACCCGCTGTGCGGCGCGGAAATCCTCGTCCTAAGCAACGCCGCTCCGCATAACGCTCAGCTTCGCATAATCGGGGTTATGCGGTGCACCGCATAACCCCGAATTCGGCCCGAACTGGGTCCGCTGCCGCCTGGTCAAGCTCGACCGCCCGGCCGAAGACGGGGCCACCCACATCGCCCTGTGGGAGCCGCGCGACCGCTAACCGAAAGGCCCCGCCGCGGTCACCGCGGCGGGGCTTCCGCCCTTCGGTTACGAGCGTGCGCGTTGACATCAGGCGGCGTCGGACCGTGGGCAGCCGGCCTGTCCTGGGCGAGGCGGTCGAGAATTGCCTGCGAGCGGCGGATCACCTGGTCCGCTTCGCGCATCCAGTCGTCGAGATCGCTGAATTCGAATTCCGTACGCTCGAGCGGCGTCAGCCTCAGCGGCTTTGGCACGGGCGGCGGCCTATCCGGCGGCTCGGCATCATCGGCCCGGCTTCCCGGCCTAATCGCTCCGAGCGCGCCGCGCTGCAGCGCGCGGCGGGGTGGTGCTGCCTCCGCGCGCAACGGTGCCAAGTGTTTGAGCCCGAAGAGGCGCCGCTTCGAGCGATGGGTGACTTCGATCGCGATGCCGCGCGCGACGAACCCGTCGAGCAGGGTCGCGGCGTTCTTGACGGCGATATCGAGGCTGTGAGCGAGCGACGTCGGGGAGACGATGGGGGCCGCCGCCATGATGTCGACCGCGGCGGCGGCATGCGAATCGCGGCGACAACCGCGGATCGCGGCGCGCGCGGCAAACCAGTCCCCCTCCAACAGGCGCAACAAGGCGCTGGCGGCTTCCGCCTCCTCGGCGAGTGCGGCGAGGAATTCGGCTGCCCAGGCCTCGATCTGCCGTGGCATCTCGCCGCCGAACGCCTTGGCGCCGGTCAGCAGCGGCGCGCTGACGTGCATCAGCCCGCAACGTTGCCAATGAAGCGCCAGCGCGGCGCGCAACGGCGGGCGGTCGCCGCCGCGGTCAAGCCAGGCGCGTATACCGAGCGCGGCGCCGAGGAGCGGCGCCGAGTGCCCGCTTTCCGACAGCCCCGCGGCGGCCTGCTCGATCGCTTGCGTCTGGCCGGCGTCGGGCCGCGCGAACCACCGCCACAGCGCGAGCGCATGGCGCGCCGCCTCGAAGATCGCGCCACGCTCGATGATCGCCGTGGCGTGATCCATGCGGAAGCGCACCCCTTCGATCATCGCGGCGAGATGCCAGGGGTCGATCGCGCCCCCGTCGCAGGCGGCGTGACGGCGGACCGCCTCGAGCCGGGCGCGCCACAGCCAGGCCGATATCAGCGGGTGACCGGTGGCGAGCGCATCGAACCGGGCGATCGCCGAGGCGGCCTGTTCGAGCGCACCGGCGAGCACGGCGAATCGGTCGAGTGGTCCGGGCGACACCCCCTTCGGCTCGCCGCGGGCCGCTGCACGGCCGCCGGCCGACAGCGCCATCATCGGGGCCGCGCGTGAGGCGCAATGCGCCCGCATCCCGGCTGCGAGAGACCGCCGCCGGGTTTGCGAAACGTCCGCCATAACCTGACCGAAGACCGAGCGATTCTTCGGGCTTGGCGGCGCGGAACGCGGGGGAAGTGCAGCGGCCGCATGACGCCAGCTTACCTTTATCGGACTGATCCGTACAATAAGGCCGTGCTAGTTTTCGGCCGGGTTTGGCGCTCCCTATGTCCGATAACACAGATTGTCGGGAATAACAATATCGTGAGCCGCGACCATTGTTCTTGTCACGAGTATTGTTGTAGGTATTCCAAATCGATAACATGGAGGCGCTGTCAGTCGACTATCGCACTCTAATATGGCACGCTTGCCTGTGTGATAATATTTGTGACATCAGTCCCTCCTGGGCGGCCACCGGAATGACAGAGAGGCTGCTCGTCATCGCGCCGGAGGCGGCACTGACGGGCAAGGCGCAATGACGGCGGCGCTGTTACCGTCCCGCTGCTTCCGGCCCGAGAAGGTCGATTTCGGGTATCGGGTCGCCGCTCCAGCGGAGCCGAAACGTCGCCCCCTTCCGCACATTCATGACCAGTGCGGGCCGGAAGCACGCAAGACACGTCCCGCCGGCGCGGCGCACGCTTGGATAGACGACGCCGAGCGCGCCGGCCTCGACCAGCCGTTCGGCTAATGCCTGGGATTGGACATAGCTTTCGGGATCGAGGATTTCGGCGCAGCCGCCGTCGCGCAGGTCGTGAAACTCGCCGCTGAAATCCGCGATATAGTCGTCGACGGTAATCTCGTCGTCGAAGCGCCCGATCTCGGCGAGCTCCATGGTCTTGTGGAACGCGATTTCGGTCTGCGCCGTCTCGATCTCAAAGGCGGCGTACCAGGCACCGCGATCGGGGCCGTTGAAGCGGCTGCCGAGCGGATGCGCGTGGGTGGACGCGGCGTTGACAATGCGGTAATAGGGAACGCCAAACACCAGCTCGCCCACGCCGATCCCGGGCAACAGCTCGCTCTCGGCGAGGAGCCGGTCGTCGGTCCCGTTGTCCAGTTCGAGAATGTCGGCGAGATGCCGGTCGTCGTCCGCAATGCGGGCGAGCACCCCGCCATCGGGTTCGCTGTATCTCGACGGAATGAGGCGGTGCGTGTCGTAACGGCGGACGAGCGACGTACGGGGTGGCTCCGTCACATGCCTTCTCGGCGCGCGTCGAGCAGCCGCCGTACCGTCTGCATCGCCGGCACGCCGCCTTTCGTCATGTAGGCGAGCGGTGTCGTCCCGCTGAAGATGCGGTTGGTATTGGGAAGGCGCACCCAATCGTCGGCAAGCGCCTCGCTGTGGAGAATGTTGAGGGCCTTGAAGATGCCGATCAGATAGGAGATGCGCAGCAGCTTGTCGGCATCGAGGACCCGGCCTTCAGGGGTCTTCTTCATCTCATAATAAGGGCCGTTGCTGACCCCGCCGAGGAGCCGGCGCGCCTCCTCGTCGCGCACATGCCAGAGTTCGACGATGTTGAAGAACGCCTTGAGCGCCGACGGGCTCAACCGCTTTCGCTCCTCACGTGCCGCGAAGTCGATGACCGGCGATGGGGCGTATCGTGTGGCGGGATAGCTCAGGCCGGACATGGCAACAACTCCTCTTCAGGAGAAGATACGCTTTGGGGCAGGAGATTTCAACCGGCCGATCTGTCCCGGTCCAGTCCGTTGCCGGATTCTGGCCACCGGCTTACAGAACATCCTTCAGCGGATGATTTTGCCGCAATTCGTCGAGCTCGACATACTCCTCCAGGCTCTTGAGCGAGGCGTGGCCGGAGAACTGTTTGAGGCGGGCGATGTGGACGCCCTGGGCGACGCCGCTCGAGATCGCACCCCGCCGCAGGCTGTGCCCGGCAAAGGCAGCGCCGTCAAGCCCGGCGAGTCCGGTCCATTTCTTGACGACGAGTGCCACCGAATCGGTGTCGATCGGATGGGTACCAATCCGGTAGCGGTCGGCTATCGGCTTGCGCTTCGCTCCCCGGCGCACGCGCGGCGGGGGCAGCCGCCACAGCCGCCGGAACAATGGGCCCTCGGTGATCTCGGCCGTGGAAAGCCAGGTCTCGAGGGCTCTGACCGGACACAGATCGGTCTTGCCGACCGGCAGCCAGACGGTTGTTCCGTGCGCCTCCTGGTCGTTCTTGCGCCACGGCAGGAACAGGGCAATGCCGTCCTCGTGGCGGGTCAGGTGCTCGCAGGTCAGCGCCGCCAGTTCGCTGGGGCGCAGCGCGGCCGCGAACCCGACGAGCAGCAGCGCGCGGTCGCGCAGCCCGGGCAAGGTGTCGGGGATCTGCTGCACGGCGGCGCGCAGCGGGTCGAGCACCAGCGCGGTCTTTTTGCGCAACGGCCGGCGGTGGGCGCGGCGAATGCCGGCAAAGGTGGCCGATACCAGCGGCGAGGCGGTCGGCGGTGGGTATCCGGCGAGCAGATGCAGGTAGCGCAGCGCCGCGTGACGCAGCCGCAAGGTGTTGACGGCGAGCCCCCTGCCCGCCTCGGCCGCGAGAAACGCCGACACCGTGTCGGGCGACGCCGGCAGCGCAGTCTGCCGGTGCGCGGCGCACCACTCGGTAAAGGCCGCGACGGCAGAGCGGTAGGCGCGGCGGGTATTCTCCGCCCGGGCGGCGCGGCGGTAATCGGCGGCGGCGGCTTCGGCCGCGGCGAAGGTCAGCGCCGGCGCCCGCAAGTCGACGATGGTCTCGAATTCGAACCAGTCGCGGACCGCGTCCGGGTCCGCCCCCGGTGGGAGGCGCGGCGTGAGCGGCGCGACCGTAGCCGCCGGCGCCGGAAGGGCCGCCGTCGGGGCCGATTCGCGGTCCGCGGTCATCGCACGCCGGCTGGGCGGCGAAGATGCGGCGTCGTCACCGCGCCCGCGCTCCACTGCAAAGTGGCGATCCGTAGCTCACTCCCTGCGATCTTACGGTGTTGCGCAGGTAGCGACCCGAGCCGACCAGCAACGCCTCCACGGTCCCATCCCGGCTGTCTGCGCGCCAAACCCGCGGCCTTTCTTCATATCGCTCATACCCTCCCGTCTCCCACGCCGGCCCCTCTCGCGCGGCCACGATCCTGATCACTGGTCCCTGATACCTGATACCTGGCATTCGGGACAATAGCGGTTATCCCGAATACGATAGGTCCACTCTCAGCAAATTCGGGTTATTCGATCTCTAACTGTTGAACCGATATCTCAAAATCGATATGGTCCACGAATCGCCACTCGGCATCACACCTTTTCGGGACATTACGCTCGGTTTG
>DATMKU010000360.1:0-4280 GCA_035570935.1 Allostellaceae bacterium | reverse complement strand
CCCGCCTATGACGCTCGGCAAATACGGGCCGCTGAAAACTGGCACTCTCTCATCGTCGCGCGAAACGGTAAATGACAATAACTCCGGGGGTCCCCATGGTCCGTCATCTCACAGTGGACGTGCACAGCCGGGAATTTCTGCCGCGGCTCAGCGATCATGGCGGCGCCTGTACGCTCGAAGAGCTGTATCCGGTTGATTACGAGAGAGATAAGGCGCGGCGAAAATGTCGGCGATGGAGTTGGGCTAAATTCGAGGGTGGGTACTGGCGGCTGACGCCTGAAGGTGAGGCGATCCTGGGACGGATAACCCCCGATTTTGGCAGGACAAAGTAGGAATGACCCTCGGCAATGCCGCGGCAGCACGACTGCGGCTGATCGTCTGGTGCCTCGATTGCCGGCATCAGGTCGAGCCCGATCCCGCGGAAATGGCCGAGCGCTACGGCGCCCGGACGACGGTCCCTGATTGGCACGCCCGGCTTGTGTGCTCCCGGTGCGGCAGCCGATCCCGTCGATATGGTCGTGACCGGGACCGAGCGGCCATAGGGGTGAGATACTCGCTTCATCTCAATTCGGTTGCCCCTGGCGCGGCGCCTGTAGCGTCTCGATCGCCAGGCTGATCCACGCACAACACCTGCCAGCCTTCGCTGTCGCCGCGATCCAGCATCCGACCGGCAAGTCGCGTCGCCTCGGATACGGCGGTCCCGCCGTGCTGGCTGATCAGCAGGCTTGCAGCACGCCAAATCGACCGCGTGCCGCAAGCACTTGGTCTCGTCATGGATGACCCGATCCGTTATCGGTGCGGGCGTTCGACATTTTTTCGCCACAACCGCGCAACAAAGCTGAGCAGCTATGCTCGGGACATGACGGATTACCCGTACAATCCGCGGGCAACGACACGGGATGCGCCCCTCAGCCTGAGGGCAAGCCTCGCCGTCATCGCTCTTCTAGCGCTGAGCCTGTGGTCTGCGATTTGGCTGGCGGTGTGAAGTCTCGACTGCGCGCTATCCGATCGCTCAGAGGAAGAAAAAGGCCAGCGCGGCGCTGATCGCCAAGCCGAACCAAATGGCGGCGTCGCGGATTTTCGTCGGTTTCCAGGCATCCGTTTCTCCGCTTTGCGCACGCTTTGATGCAATGTGACACCGCAGCCGGTGACTTATTCCGGCCGACTGCCTCAAAGTCACAAGTCTGCCCTAATGCTGCCGCGCCGCGGCTTACGGTCCGTTCGCATACCTCGCCTCGAAGCCCCGGTGCCCGCTCCCAGCGGCGATGGCCCCCGAAGATATTACACTAACCTGAAGGAACAGACACCGACATTTGTGAAATTCTTTGGGCGAGCCGACGCCGCAACCCGAACGCCTGCCGCCGCTGTCGGGCGCCGGCGGGCAGGTAGCTTGGCCCCTGTGCGTCCCACGGGGGCATCGACTGCGGCGTCGGCCCGCGCAGCGCCTGACGGACGAGCCGAAGGACGCCAGCCACCCTCAGCCCCGCGCCGCAGAAAAGCGAGATACCCACGAAAATCGGCCGCGTCGTGCGCCGGTAGCACCGAGTACCGCCGCGAGGAAGGAGATGCCGGAGAGGATCGCCGAACCGAGGCGCCGAGGCCGGTTGGCGGTGAAGCCGCCGCTGCCACCCCATTTCGAGCCCACCGCTCACTGTACTTGGCGCGCATCAAATCGAGTAGGGAGCAGCGCCAGCCGCAGCGGCAGCGGCCTCAGCGCACCTCAGGCACGGCCTGAGCGATAACCGCACGGTCGCCGGCCGCAGTTCGCGCCTGCAGCCGGATTGCACAAGACGGCGACGCGGTGGAAATGATCCTGCGCCCTGCGGACGATAATTGCCTGGCGGCCGTCGCCGGCGAGTGCATAGACGCGGGTGCGGTTTTTGGCGCCGGCGAGCCGGTCTGGGTTAGCTTGATGGTCCGCGTCGGCTTGGGCGGTCACGTCGCCAAAGGCTTGATCGGGTGCCCGTTGGTGATCGTCGCGGAGGCGCGGAGGGCGCGGACGGCGGCGAGATAGGCGCTGTCGGCGTCGGCCCGACCAGCCTCGGCGCCTCAGGTTTTGCGGTATGGCCGTCGGCGCGCATATCGCTGGCGCCGAAGCGCCCACTCGCTGCGGCGGTCAATACCCGCCCCCGTGCCATGTCATCGGCTCAGCCCAGTCGTCGCAGTGATAGCGACAGGGCTCGGAAAGCACGGCTGTCCGGGCGTGAAAGGACCAGGCGTGGGCCGCCCTTCTTACGAGCCGCCATTTGTGCCATGCCCGCGGTTTCACCGTTTTGCGTCCGGCTGACCCCTCCCCCGTTTGCGGCATCGAAACCGCTGGCGTCGGGACTGGCTCATCAGCCTGCACGAGCGCCGCTGCGGCCGGCGGCATGGGGATGGCCGGGCGCACAGCGCCCTGCGATAGCGTCGGTGCGGACGCGGTAGCAGGTGCACTCCCCGATACCGGCTCGCTGCTCGGCAGCATGTACACGATAGCCGATGCCACAAGCCCGATTAGCACAAGCCCGAGCGCCGTCCTATTCCGCGGCGCCCACTTGGCGCCTCGCGCGGACGAGATGAAAAGCTGCGCAACTCGTTTGACGCTGAACATAAGGCGGCATATAGCGCGCGAGCGCCGCAGCCGTCAAAGCGCGGACCCCGAGGCGCCCTGCCTTCGATTTGACATGGCAAGGCGCGGCCCGCGACGAAGCGAGCTTGCACGGCGTGCCTCGGTGGCCGCGGCCTAGACCGCCAGCGGCGGGAGTATGGGATAGCGCGAGCCATGAGCCGCACAAAGCGAACGGTGAACTGCACGGCAAAGGACTTCCTTGCGGCCTGGTGGCGCGGAAACGCTGGGTCGGTCCCACGCGGCGCGTGCACCGCCTGCTGCTATTACGAGGGCATCCCGGTGGACGCGAAGCGCGACAAGCGGCGCCTGCCTCACCTAATGACCGAACGGAACGTCGCTGGCGAGTTGGTGCTCCGGCGGCGCGCCGACGGGGCCTGCGTGCACCTGGGAGAACAGGGCTGCACCGTCTACGAGCGGCGGCCTGCGGTTTGCCGCAGTTTTGATTGCCGGGCCTTCGCTGCGATGGGGATTGTCGAGCACTGCGCGCCCGGCCACCAGCCCCCGAGTTGGGAATTTGCTGGGCGATAGTAGATGAAAGGCGGTGTGCCCCGCTAACGGCCACCGCGTTGCCGCTATTGCGGCCGAGTGGTGTCACGCGCCAAGGTAATCGCGCCATCGGCCGCTCTTATCTTGGATCGGATGGGATGGTCGTCGGTCGTCCGTTATCCTGCGTCCGCCGCGGCCCTCTCCGTCAAATCGACCCCAGCCAGGGAACGCGCCAGATGAATAAGCTCGCCGCCTTCGTCACCGTGGCGCTGCCCGCCGTCATGGTGGCCGCCTGCTCGCAATCCGAACCTCCGGTCGCCCCGTTGCCTCCCGGCCCGACCGCCGAGGAAGTCACCTATTACGCGGCGGCACAGGCGGCATACCGCTCCGCGGAGGCTTCAGGGAACGACGACGACGCCGAGGAAGCCCTCTACACGTTAACGCAAATCCCGGCGACGATCATCCTCCGGCAGGACCCGAAACTGTTCGCTGCGCGGGCGGCGTGCGAAAGGCATCGCGTTGTTGGACAGTCCGGTGCGGAACCGGCCTTCGAACCGCAGTTTCGCGCAGCGTGCGCTGACGTGGAGTGGCAATATAACGAGGAAGCCATCGCGATCCGCCGGGACTTGGAGGCGCGCACTGCGGCTGCCGACCGCTCGGTAATTGCCCAGGTCATGCCCGAGCCGCGCTGAGGCTGCTGCGGGCTGGGCCGCCATTCCATCCAATCTTTGCGCCGTGTCCCCGCCGCTCCGTGCCCAGGGCTGTTGGGCTCCTCTTTGGCGGACGGAGGGAGAAGAGCCGGCGGCGGCGGAGGCCGGGCGGCTCGCCCGCGCCGAGGCGAAGGACCGCTCCCGCTAATTCTTGCTCCAGCTCAGTTAACGCTGCGACCGTTGAGGAAACTCCCGGTCGCGTCGATGCGTCCGTCATGCAGTTTGCCAAACATATCGGCGACCGGCCCGCGCGATCCGTCGGCCCGTTGCGCGTGCATATGGTCGCAACATCCCCTGCACGGCTGATGCCGCCGGCAAGATACATCGTCGAGCCGGTGGCGGCGGGCCATTGGCCTGAGATTTTAAATCTTGTGATCACTGCCTGCGCCTTAAAACAGTGGGCCGAGAGCGCCTCGGTCGCCCCATAGCAAATCTGCCCGCGATAAAGCCCACTTTGATCGTCACCAGTTGGATCG
>DATMKU010000359.1:0-3923 GCA_035570935.1 Allostellaceae bacterium | reverse complement strand
GGCCGTTGATCGTGCCGTCGGCCATCAGATCCAAGAGCGACCCAAGCGAAGCCGCGGATACCGGCGATGCGTCGATCGCAATCCCCGAGCGGTTCAACGCGGCGAACAGGTCGCCCATCACCCAGTTGGCAGCGATCTTCGCGTCGCGCCCTTTCGCCACGGTCTCGTAGAAATCCGCCGTAGACTGCTCGGCGACCAACACGCCCGCATCGTAGATCGGCAAGCCATAATCCTGCACGAAGCGGCGCTTCTTTGCGTCCGGCAATTCCGGCAGCTTCGACTTCAGCGCCTCGACCCACTCCTCATCCAGCACCAATGGCAGCAGGTCTGGATCGGGGAAATAGCGATAGTCGTGCGCGTCTTCCTTGCTGCGCATGGAGCGCGTCATGCCGCGGCCAGGATCGAACAGGCGCGTCTCCTGCTCGACCGCACCGCCGCTTTCCCACAGCTCGATCTGGCGCTTCGCTTCCGCTTCGATCGCCTGCATCACGAAGCGGATCGAGTTGACGTTTTTCACCTCACACCGTGTGCGGAACGGCTCGCCGTGCTTGCGCACCGAGACGTTCACGTCGGCGCGCATGGAGCCCTCCTCCATGTTGCCGTCGCAGGTGCCGAGATAGCGCATGATGGTGCGCAGCTTGCGCAGGTATGCGCCGGCTTCCTCCGGGCTGCGCAGGTCGGGCTCGCTGACGATCTCCATCAGCGCGACACCGGAACGGTTCAGGTCGATGTAGGATTTTGTTGGGTGCTGGTCGTGCAGCGACTTGCCGGCGTCCTGCTCCAGGTGCAGGCGGGTGATGCCGATTTGTTTGGTTTCGCCGTTGGCCAGTTCGATCTCGATTACGCCTTCGCCGACGATCGGGTGCTGGTACTGGCTGATCTGATAGCCGGCGGGCAGGTCGGCGTAGAAGTAGTTCTTGCGGTCGAACCGGCTGACGACGTTGATGTGCGCGTTCAGGCCTAGGCCGGTGCGCACGGCCTGCGCTACGCACTCGCGGTTGATGACCGGCAGCATGCCGGGGAAGGCGGCGTCGACCGGCGAGACCTGGGTATTGGGCTCGGCCCCGAATTCGGTCGCCGCCCCGGAGAACAATTTCGCTTGCGAGACGATCTGGGCATGGACTTCGAGCCCGATCACGGTTTCCCACTTGCCGGTGCGGCCTTCGATCATCCGATCGGTGCTCATCCCCGGCCTCCGGCGATAAAGGCGGGCAGATGCCGGAATTGCGCGGCGGTCTCCAGCACTTCCGCGACGCGCAACACGCCCGCCTCGTCAAAGGCGCGGCCGATGACCTGCAGGCCGAGCGGCAGCCCGTCGGCGGAAAGCCCGGCGGGCACCGAGATTGCCGGCAATCCGGCGAGGTTGGCCGGCACGGTGAACACGTCGTTCAGGTACATCGCGATCGGGTCGTCGCTCTGCTCCCCGATGGCAAAGGCGGCCGAGGGTGCGGTCGGCGCCAGCAGGCAATCGACCCGCTCGAAGGCCGCGGCGAAATCCTGGGCGATCAGCGCGCGCACCCGCTGCGCCTTCAGGTAATAGGCGTCGTAATAGCCGGCCGACAGCACATAGGTGCCGATCAGCACCCGGCGGCGGACCTCGGCGCCAAACCCGGCCGCACGGGTCAATTCGTACATCTCGTCGAGGCTTTCCCCTTCGACCCTAAGCCCGAAGCGCACGCCGTCGTAACGCGCGAGGTTCGACGACGCCTCGGCTGGAGCGATGATGTAATAGGCCGGCAATGCGTATTTGATGTGCGGCAGGCTGATCTCGACCGGCTCGGCGCCGGCCTCGCGCAGCCATTCGGCGCCCTGTTGCCACAGCACCTCGATTTCGCCCGGCATGCCGTCGGCCCGGTATTCGTGCGGAATGCCGATGCGCAACCTGCGGATGTCGCCGGTCAAGGCTGCTTCGTAATCCGGCACCGGCACGGGTGCGGAGGTCGAGTCCTTCGGGTCGTGGCCCGCCATGGCGCGCAGCATGATCGCGGCGTCGCGCACCGTGCGGGTCATCGGCCCCGGATGGTCGAGCGAGGAGGCATAGGCGACGACCCCCCAGCGCGAGCAGCGGCCATAGCTCGGCTTCAGCCCGACGATGCCGCAATAGCTCGCCGGCTGGCGGATCGAGCCGCCGGTGTCGGTGCCGGTCGCCGCCACCGCGGCATGCGCCGCCACCGCCGCCGCCGAGCCGCCCGACGAGCCGCCCGGCACCAGCGGGCGATTGTCGCCCGAATGGCGCTCAGATTGCTTTCGCCAAGGGTTTTCGACCGGGCCGTACCAGCTCGTCGTGTTCGACGAGCCCATCGCGAACTCGTCGAGATTAGCCTTGCCGAGCATGACCGCACCGGCCTGCCACAGCTTTTCGGTCACGGTCGATTCATAGGGCGGCCGAAACCCGTCGAGGATGTGCGAGCCAGCGGTGGTCAACACGCCCTTGGTGCAGTAGAGGTCCTTGACTGCGATCGGGATGCCGTCGAGCGGCCGGCCCTCGCCGCGCGCGAGCCTCTGGTCGGCGGCCTCGGCCATCGTCAGCGCCCGCTCCGGCGTCTCAGTGATAAAGGCGTTCAACGGCCGCGCCCCTTCGACCGCGCGGATGTAGCTTTCGGTCAATTCGCGCGCCGAGAATTTCCGGGCGGTAAGCCCGTCGCGCGCCTCGGCAAGGTCGAGCGCGGTCAGCGAATGGGTCACTCGACGACCTTGGGGACGGCGAAGAACCCGGCTTTGCCGCCGCTCGGCGCGGTGCGCGGCGCGTTGCCGAGGATAGCCTCGGGGCTATCGCCGTCGGTCACTCGGTCCTCGCGCATCGGCAGCCGGCTCGCGGCCACGCTCGCCATCGGCGCCACGGCACTGGTGTCGACCTCGTTCAATTGCTCGACCCAATTCAGGATCTGCGACAGCTCGTTCGCCAACGGTTCGAGCTCGGCCTCGGCGAGCCTGATACGTGCCAGGGAGGCGATATGCGCCACGGTCGCCCGGTCTAACGCCATGTTCTTGGCAACGCCATGATTTGCGGCTCGGCAGCCCGCGCCCAGGACCCGTAAAATAGGATATCGTGCGCGATGATTCTAGCGGACCCTGCGGCCCTGTGCGACGCCGTGCCGGCGGGCTTGCGGTTGATCGGGCTCGATGTCGGCACCAAGACGGTCGGTCTCGCACTCTCCGACACCCGCCGGATCATCGCCAGCCCCTTGGAAACCATCCGCCGTCGGCGCTTTCGCGACGACATGGCCCGGCTGTTCGCGCTGGTCGACCTGCACGGCGTGGGCGGGGTCGTCATCGGACTGCCGCTGACTCTCGGCGGCGGAGACGGGCCGCGCACCCAGTCGGTGCGCCAATTCGCGCGCAACCTCGTCGCCTTGCGCGACTTGCCGGTGGCGTTTTGGGACGAGCGGCTGTCGACCGCCGCTGTCGAGCGCGAGATGATCGCCGCCGACATGACCCGCAAGCGGCGCGCCGAAATCGTCGACCGTGTCGCCGCCGCCTATATCCTGCAAGGCTGCCTCGATTTCTTGGCCGAGGAAAGCTCTGAGCGCGCCTTAGGACGCCGGAGGAGCTGACTGCGACCACGGTCCCGGCGGGGTTTTTGAACCTTCGTCCGGGGCGGCGTCTTTTCGCATCTGAGCCAGCGCGGCGATCCCGGCGATTCCGCCCAAATTCATGCTGTCGATGGCGCTGCTCGGCACGATGATCGTGCTGCCGCGCTCCTTGACGCTCTCGTACAGCATGTTCATGCCGCGCAGATGAAGGGCGACCGGATTGTCGGCATAGGTCCGCGCCGCCTCGGCGAATTTCTCGGCGATCTCGGCCTCGGCCGCGCCGAGGATGACGCGCGCCTGGCGCTCGCGCTCGGCCTGCGCCTGCCGGCTCATCGCGTCCTGCAACGCGACCGGGATCCTGACGTCGCGAATTTCGACCGATTTGACGTC
>DATMKU010000358.1:0-19362 GCA_035570935.1 Allostellaceae bacterium | reverse complement strand
CGATCTCCAGACCGCCATCAACCGCTATCGCAAAGCCCACAATGACGACCCCAAACCCTTCGTCTGGACCAAACCCGCCGACGCCATTCTCGCCAAGCTCAACCGACTCCCTGTACCTTCTGTTTGATCCAGTGCACTAGGTAGATTCCGAGGCTAGTAGCATGGTCATCCCGGACCCACGTTTACATTTACAGGGGCAGTTCCCCGACCGATGTTTTGGAGGAAGTTATGGAATTAATTCTGATTATCGTCGTTGTTGTCCTGCTCTTCGGAGGCGGTGGTTTTTGGGGCTACAGCCGATGGCGGTAAATTGCGGCACCTTGACGCCGTCGAGTCGTCGTAGACGATCTCCAGTGCTCGACAAGATGGTCCGACCTGCGCGGGGCGAAATCTTCATTCCTCATTCGCCGCAGTCTTTTCCAGGCAGCGCAGCACTTCTGCGACGCTCCAGGCCTGGGCGATGCAACCGCGCGGGGTGAACGGCGGCTCGGCGTCGAAGACTTCGCTGATCGAGCCGATGCCGGCTTCCGCGAGATGCAGCTGGAAACCGTCGAGGAAATGCCGTGCCGCCGCGCGATCATCGGGATGCACCTTGAGCCAGGCATCGATGAATGGGCCGATCAGCCAGGCCCACACCGTGCCCTGGTGATAGGCCGCGTCACGGGCGCGCAGGTCGCCAAAATAGCGCGGTTTGTAGTCGCGCTCGCCCGGCGCCAGGGAGCGCAGCCCGACCGGCGTCACCAGTTTCGCGTGAACCGCGGTAACGACTGCTTCCCAATATTCCCGGTCGAGGACCGGATGCTCGAGCGCGATCGCGAAAATCTGGTTCGGCCGGAAAGCGGCGTCGTCACCGTTGTCGCCATCGACGACATCGTAAAGATAGCCCCCGCCCGCGAGCCAAAAGCGGCGATTGAACGATTGGCGCGCCTTGTCGGCATGGCCGGCGATCTCGTCGGCTGCCGGGTCGTGCGCGGCGCGCAGCCAATCAGCCAGCAGGCATAGCGCGTTGTACCAGAGAGCGTTGATCTCGACGGCCTTGCCGCGGCGCGGAGTCACCACCCAGTCGCCGACTTTGGCATCCATCCAGGTGAGCTGGTAACCCTCCGCGTCCTGGGTGAGGAGGCCGTCGCGCGGGTCGACCTTGATACCGAAGCGGGTGCCATCGAGATGATGCCGCACGATATCCTTCAGGATGGGCAGAAGCAGCTCCAAGGTCGTCTCGTCCCGGCTATACTCGACATAGCGATGCAGCGCGTGAAAGAACCACAAGGTCGCGTCGGCAGTGTTGTAGAGCCCGTGATTTTGTCTTTCCGGAAACAGGTTCGGGATCAGCCCGTCGCGCACGTAGTGAGCGAAGGTTCGCAAGATCCAGCGTGCCTCGACCGCCCGCCCGGTCGACAGGGTGAGCCCTTCGAGCGAGATCATCGTGTCGCGGCCCCAATCGGTGAACCAGTGATAGCCGGCGATCACGGTGCGAATTTCATCTCCCTCGGCCCGCGCCCGAGCACCGTCGGCGATGCGCCCCACCGGGGTAATGACGAAAGTATCGGCGGCGATTGCGAGCTCGGCGGCGAACCCGGTCTGTACCGGGGCTGCCGCCATCCCGACGAGACGGCGGCGGCGCTCTCCTTCGAAGGTCAGCGCGTCGTCGGGGCTCAGCGCCAGCACCGTGTGCCAAGGCTCTGTCGCGGCGATCAGGGTCAGCGGACAGTCCTTGCGGACCTCTCCGGTAAAGTAGCCAGGGGTCCACAGCCAGCCTCGCGAATCGTAACCGCGCTGCGCCTCGATTTCGTAGAAGTGCTCGCGGCGCGAGCCGCCATCGGCGGTGAAGGCCGGGCCCTCGCCGCCCTCCATCGCCAGCCGTAAAGTCGGAAGATCCAGCCCGGCGGTGATCTCGTATTGGTGTCCTCGAACGGTCAGCGCATAGTTGGAGGAGAGCGGCTCGCTGACCGGCGCCTCGAGCAAACGAAAGTTGATAAAGGGTCTGAGGCGCAGTCGGACGGGCTTGCCGCCGCTGAGCGAACGAAAGGTGGCATGCACGATGTTCTGCCGCGAGGGGACGACAATCGATTTCTCGATGACAATGCCGTCGTGCTCATAGCGCCAGCTCGGCAGCCCCATATTCAAGGTGAAATCGACGAAACGGCCGTTCTCGCGCAGGTTGACGACGCTGCCGTCCTCGAGCTCGATGTCGACATCGAGATCGTTGAGGACCACCATCCGGCCGAGCGGAGCCGGCTGGGCGGCGATCAGGAAGCCGTGGTAACGCCGGGTGATCGCCCCCCTTATCGTCGCCGAAGCGTAGCCACCCAAGCCGTTCGCCACGAGCCACTCACGCGGGGCCTCCGGTAACGAGTTCTCATCGCGGATGGTCAGGTGCGGATCAACCATTGGCTTTTCGGAGATGAAAGACCTTCCCCGCTTCGGGTATCGCGACCGAGGCGCCGGGGATGAGGACGGTGGCGCTCTGGCCCGAGATCAGCCAATCCCCGGCGGCATCCTGCGCCGGGCCCCCTGAACCGCCGTAAACCGGAGCTTCGCTGGACCACAAGAGCCGCCAAGCCTGGCCCTCGACTGGCGCCAGCAGCGGCTCGGGCGCGGGGCCGAGCAGGAGGTCGCGGCCGAGATTGACAATCAGCAAGCGGTCGGCGCCGTACTGCGAGAAAAAGCGCAGCACCCACGCGTCGTCCGTGAGCGCGGCGCCATCGATCCGGCATGGCCGCTGTCCAAGCACCGGGTCGGCGCGCCGCAGCTCCAGAAGATCGCGGTGCAGGGTATAGATTGAAGCATGCGATTGTCGTTCGCCGAGATCGAGCACCGATCGGCGAAACGTGTCGATGTCGCCGGGATCGGCGAGCTCGGCCCGCATTTCGCTGGTCGCGAGACTGGGAAATTGGGCGAGGGAGAGGCCACGCCCCTCGCGGACGCCGCGCGACAGCTCGATCTCGTGATCGGCAAAATAGAAAAACGGGCTTGACGCGGCGAATTCCTGCCCTTGGAACAGCATCGGGATGCCCGGCATCAGCAAGAAATAAGCGGTCATCGCGCGAAACCGGCCAGGGCTCGTCAACGCGTGACAGCGTTCTCCGGTGCCGGAATTGGCGATCTGGTCGTGGTTCTGCAGAAAGACAACAAAGGATTCCGCTGCAAGGTCGAGCGTAGGCGTGCCGCGCGCTTTCCGCTGCCACTGGTAGCGCTGCCCCTGATAGAGGAAGCCGTGCTTGGCGGCAGCGACGAACTCGCCCGGGCGACCGCGATAGTCGGAATAGTAGGCCTCGTGATGTCCGGTAAGCGCCACCATCGCGCTGTGATGGAAGTCGTCATTCCACAGCGCATCGAGCCCGTATCCGCCCCGCTCGACGGGGCGCGCCAGCTTGGCGTGCTGCGGCTCATTCTCGGCAACGACAAAGGTGATTCTGTGGCACCCCGCCGAGCGCACCTGCCGAACGATCGCGGCGAGAATATGATCTTCCGATCGGTCGAAAATTGCCTGCGTCGCGTCGAGCCGCAACCCGTCGAGATGATATTCGTCGATCCAATAGCCCGCATTGGCGACGAAGAATTCGCGCGCCGGGCCAGACTCTGGACCGTCGAAATTGATCGCCTCACCCCAGTCATTATCATGGCGATCGGTGAAATAAGCCGCGGAGAACAATTTGAGATAGTTCCCGTCCGGGCCGAAATGATTGTAGACGACGTCGAGGATTACGGCGATCCCGAGGGCATGAGCACGGTCGACGAAGCGACGGAAATCAACCGGCCGACCGTAAAGCCGGGTTGGTGCGAAAAGGTTGACGCCGTCATATCCCCAACCGAATCGGCCCGGGAATTCTGCAATCGGCATAATTTCAAGGCAGGTGACGCCGAGATCGGCGAGAGCGGGAAGCTCAGCCGAGGCGGCTTCCCAGCTTCCTTCTGGGGTGAAGGTACCGATATGCATCTCGTAGATGACGAGGCGCTCGCGCGCGACTCCGAGCCAGGCGTCGTCGGTCCAGGCGAACGTCTCCGGATCGACGATTTCCGAAGGCCCGTGCGGCCCATCGGGCTGAAATCTCGACGCCGGGTCGGGCAGTGCCGTTTCGCCCCGATCGAGACGGAAGCGATAGCGCAAGCCGGCTCGCGCCGGCAGGCTCGACAGCGAGAAGTAGCCTTCGGCCTCTGACTGCAATACCGCTGGTTCGAGACCTTCGATCTCGACGGCAACCTCACGGCAGCGCGGTGCCCAGACACGGAAATGGACGCCACCGTCGGGCTGCGGCTCGGCGCCAATCGGCAGGCGCCGCGCATGGGAAAGCAGCTGTTCCAGAGCGGGGAGCCGCGACGGCATCGCCGGCTCTTGTCGCTGCGTGGTGCGGCCGAAGCCGGCGCCCGCGCCCACCCGTCGCGAACTCGCCACTCTCGCCCCTATGGGCCGCTGCCATGCGCCGGCGGTTCCCTGACGATGCCTGACGCTATCCCGTCATCCTGTTGGATCTCCGACGCGGCCTGATCCTGCGGCGTCGGTATCAGAGTCGACCGCACCGCGCCGCCGATGGCTGTCGCGATTTGAACCAGCCGAGCCGCATATGCGTGATCTTTTTCGAACAGCTTGGAGGCTCGGTGCCGCCGCGTGGCCTGATCGAGATCACCCGCTGCCGGCGCGTGGTGTTTCAGGCTTGCACTCGTTGTGGTCATGTTGCCTCCGAGCTTGCGCCGCCTCGCCGCATCGTGGCGGAATGAGGACTCTAGCCCACTCGACTTTGATTATGGCAGGCTCGGAAACTACTCAGGCCCGGGATTTGGATCTCCGATACCGGCCCGCGGCGGGCCTGCTCCAAAAGATGCCTGCTCCAAAAAATAGTTCGAGATTTCCGCGCCAAACCCTGAAGAGGGGCATCGCCCACCCTCGCTACTCCGGTAATCGCCGACCTTCCATTGTCCTTCGATCGTTGTAAGCCCTGTCACTCAGCGGTCGGACCCGTACCGGAACCATGGACGGTGTGCGGAATAGTTAGAACTTTAGGCGCCGGCTCGCGCCGGAAGGCATCGCGGAACGAGACCAAGAGCTGCCGCTCCTCGTCCCACAAGGAGTGCCGCGAGCATTTCAGGCTGTCGCGAAGGGTGAGCCGCCTGGCGTCGCGAAACTCCGGGTTCTCGTCGAAGCATTCGCGCAAGCGATAGTTCGGTATCTTGCTGCAGACGTGATGGATGTGGTGAAAGCCGATGTAGCCGGTCAGCCAGTGCAGCACCGCAGGCAGATCGTAAAAGGAGCTGCCGTTCAGCGCTGCCGCATGGAAATTCCAGTCCGGGCCGGACGCCCAATAGGCGTGCTCGAACTGGTGCTGGATAAAGAACAACCATATGCCGGTCGAAGCGGCAAGCAGGATCACCGGGAGGTAGCCGAGCATCAAGGCGCGCCCGCCCACCGTCAGCAGAATCAGCGTGACGATCGCCGCTAAGGCTGCGTTCGTCCCGAGGATGCTGCCCCAGATTTTCCAATGGCGAAACGGGCTGACGGTTGGAATGCGGTGATGGATGGCGAACAGAAAGATCGGACCCAAGCCGAACAATACCATTGGATGCCGATACACCCGATAGCGAAGACGCCACCGCAGCGAAAGCGACTGATATTCGCGGACGGTGAGCGTCCTGACATCGCCGGTGCCGCGCCGGTCGAGATTGCCGGAGTTCGCGTGATGGATCGCGTGGCTCTTTCGCCAGCACGCGTAGGGCGTCAGCGTCAGCACCCCGAGCACGCGCCCCAGAAGATCATTGGCGCGGCGCGACGCGAAGAAGGAACCGTGGCCGCAGTCATGCTGGATCGCAAACAGGCGGACCAGCAATAAGGCGGCCGGAACGGCGAGCGGGAGCGTCAACCCGGGATGGCTCCTCGCGCCGCAAAGCAGAGCCGTCATGACGACCACAAACGGCAGCCCGGTATCGAGAAGCTGAGCCACCGCGCGCCGCTGGTCGGCGCGGGCGTAGGGCGCCGCGATCTCCCGCCACGAGCGCGACGGGAGAACGGCATCCGTCGTCCTTGCCTTGGTCGTAACTTGCTTGCAACTGGGCACTTCGGATTTCACTTCTCGAGCCGCTCGCGTATCGACAGCAGTTCCTGCCGGCGCTCTGGGCTCGTTTTTGGATAAGACATTTCGAGACCTTCGAGCGTATCGAGGATTATCCGCGACACAATAAGTCGAGCATTCTCCTTGTCGTCGGCCGGAACGATGTACCAGGGCGCGTCCCCGGTGCTTGTCGCACTAAGGCATTCCTCATACGCTTTCATGTACTGCTTCCAGAAGCTCCGCTCCTCGACGTCGGCAAGGCTGAATTTCCAGTTCTTTTCCGGCTCGTCGATACGTTGCAGGAAACGCTTTCGCTGCTCCTCCTTCGAGAGGTGGAGAAAGAACTTGAGGATGCGGGTGCCGTTGCCATGGAGGTGCCTTTCCAGACCCACGATCGAGCGATAACGGTCGCGCCACACCGCCTCGTTGTCGCGCGGCGCGTCCGCGAGCCCTTCGCTGTCTAGTATCTCCGGATGCACGCGGACGATCAGCACCTCCTCGTAATACGAGCGGTTGAAGATTCCGATCCGCCCGCGTTCCGGTAGATCGCGAGTCGTCCGCCACAAGAAATCATGTTGCAGTTCGATTGGACTGGGGTGCTTGTAGCCGAAGACTTGACAGCCTTGCGGATTGACCCCTGACATCACATGCTTGATGACGCCGTCTTTTCCCGCCGCGTCCATCGCTTGAAAAATCAGCAGGACGGCGTAGCGGTTGGAGGCGTACAGCAGTTGCTGCAGTGAGCTCAGCCGCGCAACGTGCTCTCCCAGGAGCTCGTGATAGTGCTCCCTTGACTCGTATACGGGTTTCACGGTCGTTAGCCACTTTCGGAGGTTGACCTCGTCGCCATCCCGAACGCGAAAATCCTTTGCGGAGATCTTCATTCGCGTCCATCCTTCAACCGGCAACCATCCGAGGCATAGTAGCGCTGCCGGCGTGTGCCCGCGCAGCACCGGTTTTGGCGGGATCGAGAACCCGATAGGCGAGCAGTTTCACGGGGTCGGCCACCAGGAACCAGGCCACGGCATAGCCCCAAACGAACAGCGCCCAGCCCCAGCCGAGGGGTGTCATGAATAGCCCATAAACCGCAATCAGCGTCGCCACCATTTGTGTGCCGAGCACGGCCGTCCATAAGATCTGCGCGGGACGTATCGACCAGAACGGGCCGCGCGTGCGCGTCTGGAAGATTGTCAGATGCCCGGCCACCGACAGCATCAGATACATCATCGTCTGGAGATGCGGACGATCGAGGTGAAACACGCGGCCGCCGAGGAAAAACAGGCCGAACGCGGCGATCGGGCCGACGAGGCCCAGCACCGTGGCGATGCCCAGCACCAAGCGCATGTTCCAGGCTTCGGGTGCGTCCTTGTAATGAACCTTGTCATAGGCAATCGACAGGATCGCACCGTCGTTGAGCAACGCCAGCATCACGATCATCACCGCGGTCAGCGGATAAAAGTTGAAGATCAGGATCGCCAAGGTCATGAACAACAGCACGCGCAAGGTCTCGGCGATCCGGTAGATCGCGTAGCTGTTCATCCGCTGGAAGATTTTCCGGCTCTCCTTGATCGCGTCGATGATGACCGACAGCCCCGGCGTCATCAGCACGATCGCCGCCGCCGCGCGCGCTGCGTCGGTCGCGCCCGACACCGCGATGCCGCAATCGGCCTTCTTCAGCGCCGGAGCGTCGTTCACCCCGTCGCCGGTCATGCCGACGATGTGGCCGCGCTTTTGCAGCACATCGACAATCCGAAATTTGTGTTCGGGGAACACCTGGGCGAACCCGCCGGCCGTTTCGATGGATACGGACACTGCCGGCGTCTGTTGCTGCTTTTCGTCGCCGAGGCTGCCGGCGTCGAGGATATTTGTGCCCATCCCCAGTATCTTGGCGGTTTCCTGCGCGATGGCCAGGGCGTCGCCGGTCACCATCTTGACCTTGACGCCCATCTGTTGCGCGGTCGCGATGGTGGACTTGGCATCGCCCCGCGGTGGATCGAACAATGGCAGCACCCCCAGAAACTGCCATTTGCCGGCTCCCTCCGCCCGCGCCACGCCCAACGAACGAAAGCCGCGCGCGGCGAATTCGTCGACTGCCTTGTCGACCGCGGGCTTCACCTCTCCGGCATTGGCCGACAACGCCAGGATCACCTGAGGCGCACCCTTGGTTACCTTGAACGCCTTTCCGTCGGGGCCCTTGACGTCGGCCTCGGTGCGCTTGTGCACCGGGTCGAATGGCTGGAAATGGCCCAGCTGGTAGGGTTTCAAGGCCAGATCGTTTTTCAGGCCGCCGAGCACGGCCAGATCGATCGTATCGTTGTTGTCGGCGCGCGACGCCAGTGCTGCAGCGAGGATCACTTGTTCGGCGGGGACATCGTTGACGCCGAACGGATCGCCCAAGGTCAGCTTGTTCTGGGTCAGGGTGCCGGTCTTGTCGGTGCACAGCACATCAACGCCGGCCAATTCCTCGATCGCCACCAACCGGGTCACGATCGCCTTTTTCTTGGCGAGCAGGCGCGCGCCGACCGCCATCGTCACCGACAGCACCGTCGGCATCGCCACCGGAATCGCGGCCACGGTCAGCACAAGGGCGAACTGCAAGGTGGTCAGGATCGGGTCGCCGCGGAAGATCGCGACGGCCACGATCGCCGCCACCATGACCACTGCCAGGATGATCAGGTAATTGCCGATCTTCAGCACGGCGCGCTGGAAGTGGCTGACGGTCTTCGCCCCCTGCACCAGCTCCGCGGTCTTGCCGAAATAGGTGTTCGCACCGGTGGCATAGACCAGGGCGCCGATCTCGCCCTGGCGAATGATCGAGCCGGAAAATATAGTCTCACCGCATTTGCGGGTTGCAGGCAGCGACTCTCCCGTCAGCGCGGATTGATCGACTTCTACCGGGTCGCCGTCCAGCAGGCGCGCGTCTGCCGGCACAATGTCGCCGAGGCGCACGCGGATGACGTCGCCCGGCACGAGTTCGCGCGCCGCCGGGGTAACCCATTTCCCGTCGCGTTTCACCCGGGCCTTGATTGCCAAGGTGGCCTTCAGCGCCGCGATGGCGTTGCCCGCCTGGTGTTCTTCCCAGAACCCGACCATCGCGTTGGCCAGAAGCAGAACGAGGATGATGCCAAAGTCCGGCCAATGCCGGGCGGCCGCCGACAGAACCACCGCCGCCTCGATCATCCACGGGATCGGACCCCAGAAATAGCCGAGGAATTTCAGGAGCTCATTGGTCTTCTTTTCCTCGATCTCGTTGGGTCCGTACTGGGTCAGCCGCTTCTCGGCCTCGGTTTGGCTGAGGCCGTCCGGCGATGACCCCAGTTTCTTCTCGACCTGCGGCAAGGCCAGGGATTTCAGATCTTCCTTCGCATCGGGCTTCGATCCCGGCTTCGCGGTATCGATAAGCTCTTGCGCGCTCATGTGGGGTTGCCCCACGTCCAATTCCGGATTTCCGGCAGGTCTTGGCCGTGCTTGTCGATGTACTGCTTGTGCTCGATCAGTTTGTCCTTGAGCTGCTGCTTCAGATAGATGCCCTTCTCACCGGCGCGCGGCACGCGGTCGATGGTGTCCATCACGAGGTGGAAACGGTCGAGATTGTTCAGCACCGCCATGTCGAAGGGTGTCGTGATGGTGCCCTCTTCCTTGTAGCCGCGGACGTGGATGTTCTCGTGATTGGTGCGGCGGTAGGTCAGCCGATGGATCAACCAAGGATAGGCGTGGAAGGCGAAGATAACTGGCTTGTCCTTGGTGAAGAGATCGTCGAAATCGATGTCGCTCAAGCCATGCGGGTGCTCCGTGCTGGGCTCCAGCCTCATCAGGTCGACCACGTTGACCACCCGGACTTTCAGGTCGGGCAGATGCTCGCGCATAATGGAGACGGCGGCGAGCGTCTCCAGCGTGGGCACGTCCCCGCAGCAGGCCATGACCACGTCGGGCGCAACGCCCTGGTCGTTGCTGGCCCACGGCCAGATCCCGATGCCCTCGGTGCAGTGCTTGAGGGCGGCGTCCATCGTCAGCCACTGCGGCGCCGGGTGTTTGCCCGCGATCACGACGTTGACGTAATGGCGGCTGCGCAGGCAGTGGTCGATCACCGACAGCAGGCAGTTGGCATCCGGCGGAAGGTAAACACGTACGATTTCGGCCTTCTTGTTCACGACGTGGTCGATGAAACCGGGATCTTGGTGGGTGAAGCCGTTGTGATCCTGGCGCCAGACATGCGAGGCCAATAGGTAGTTAAGCGAGGAGATCTTACGCCGCCATGGCAAGCGGGAGGTTACTTTCAGCCATTTGGCGTGCTGATTGAACATCGAATCGACGATGTGGATGAACGCCTCGTAGCAATTGAATAGTCCGTGACGCCCGGTCAGCAGGTAGCCCTCCAGCCAGCCTTCGCATTGGTGCTCGCTGAGCATTTCCATCACGCGCCCGGTGGGCGCGAGAAATTCGTCGTTCGATAGGGTCGCCGCGTCCCATTGGCGCTTGGTGGCGTCAAAAAGGGCTTCCAGGCCGTTGGAGAGCGTCTCATCCGGGCCAAAGACCCGGAAATTCCGCTGCTCGCCGTTCAGCTTCGCGACATCGCGCAGGAAACGCCCGAGCACATGCGTGTCGCCGATGCCGCGCACCCCTGGCGAGGACACGTCAATTGCGTAGTCGCGGAAATCCGGCATCCGCAGATCGCGGAGCAGAATGCCGCCATTGGCGTGGGGGTTCGCGCCCATGCGCCGGTCGCCTCTGGGCGCAAGTTCGGCCAGTTCCGGCTTCAGGCGGCCCTGCTCATCGAAGAGTTCCGCCGGTCGGTAGCTCCCCAGCCAGTCTTCCAACAGCTTGAGGTGTTCGGGATGGGTGGCCGGGTCGGAGAGCGGCACCTGATGCGCTCGGAAGGTGCCTTCAACCTGCAGGCCATCGACCGTCTTCGGCCCCGTCCAGCCCTTGGGCGAAGCGAGCACGATCATCGGCCAGCGCGGACGCCCGAATTTGCCATGGGCGCGGGCGTCCTGCTGGATTTTCTTGATCTGCTCGACCGCCGTATCGAGCGTCGCGGCCATCGCCTCGTGCATCAAATCGGGCTCGTGACCCTCGACGAAGTAGGGCGTCCAGCCATAGCCGCGGAGCAATTGTTCCAATTCCTCGCGGGTGATGCGGGCGAGCACAGTCGGGTTGGAAATCTTGTAGCCGTTGAGATGCAGGATCGGCAGCACCGCGCCGTCGGTTACGGGATCGAGGAACTTGTTCGAATGCCAGGCGGTGGCCAGCGGACCCGTTTCCGCCTCGCCATCGCCGACGACGCAGGCGACGACGAGATCGGGATTGTCGAATACCGCCCCAAAGGAATGGCTGAGCGAATAGCCCAGCTCGCCGCCCTCGTGGATCGAACCCGGGCACTCCGGCGATGCGTGACTTGGGATTCCTCCGGGAAACGAAAACTGAACAAAAAGCTTCCGAAGCCCGGTCTCGTCCTGGCTGATATCGGGGTAGATCTCGCTGTAAGTGCCCTCTAAATAAGTGTTGGCCACAACGGCCGGTCCGCCGTGCCCGGGGCCGGAGACGTAGATCATATCGAGGTCGTATTTTTTTATGACCCGGTTCAGGTGCGCATAAATGAAGTTCTGGCCCGGGGTCGTGCCCCAGTGCCCCAGCAGCATGTGCTTCACATCCGCGAGCGTCAGCGGCCGCTTCAGCAGCGGATTGTCGTAAAGATAAATTTGGCCAACCGACAGATAGTTGGCGGCGCGCCAGTAGGCGTCCATCTTGTGGAGCAGTTCCGGCGTGAGTGTATGGGTTTGCATGGTTTAGGTCTCCCGAATTGAGCCGAGATTGAGGACGGCGCGGGTAATGGACCGCGCGATCATCGGCTCCTCATCGGTGCGGACGACCCGCACCTTGACGCGACCAACCTCCGGCCAGATCAGCAGCGCATTATAGTTATCGCCCGATCGCGTCGGCAGATTCGGAAACTACTTAGGCTGATGTCGCCAGAGGCGAGGCAGCGAGCGGTTCGCGCTTTGCGTCGCGCTGATCGGGAAACACGGGACAGCGGCCTACGCGATCCTGAGGCGAGCGAATACCGTAACCTTCACCCATCCAGGACGAAGGCAAATACGGAGGCCGCGGCAAGCGTGATGCCGCGTCGCTCTGTCGAGGGGTTTGCCGCAGCAGCGCCGAGCGGGCGGTCAGCGATCGGCGGGTGACGGTGCCGGATCGATGCCCGCGGATTTCTTGCCGCCGCCCGCGTTGTCGACCGGCGCGTTCAGCAGCGCGATCAGTTCCGGCGTGGCGGCAATCAGCGCCACGGTCACGGCGCGCTCTTCGGGCGAACCGGCGCCCTCCCTGCGCCGCAGGGTGCCCTCGATGCAGCGCGCGGTGAAGGCCGCGTCGATGTGCAGGCTGAATGGTGCCGGCTCGTAGCAGTCGCGATAGGCCGTCGCCCATTGCAGCCAAGCCGCGAGCCGGGCCTGCTGTGTGGCGCCGAGTGGCCCGAGCGCCATGGCGACGGAGAGGAGCAGAGGCATCGGCGTGACCGGCATGTCTGCGTTATCCTCCTCACTCACACTCGCTCGCATCATCGATGCTCGCCGCCTCCCGGCGGCGACCGATCCGCTGCGGCGACGGTCCGACAGAGGCTCGATTTACACCCCGAGAGCAACAACATTTTTGCGAGCGGCTCCAACCCCATCGGATGCTTCCGCCTGCTGCCGCCGCGCGATCGATTGCAGCCCGGCAGTTCGCTGTTCCGCGGGCAACGATCCGACCCCTCCGAACGCTCTCGCAGGGCCGTTTTCGTGGTATAGCCTTGGCGATGACGGTCATTACCGAAAACCACGTGCTGGCGGAATTTTGCGCACGGCAACAGGGCGCCGATTTTGTCGCGGTCGACACCGAGTTCATGCGCGAGCGCACTTATTGGCCGATCCTGTGTCTGGTGCAGGTCGCCGGCCCCGAGGAAGCAGCCGCGATCGACGCGCTGGCGCCCGGGATCGACTTGGCGCCGCTCTTGGCGCTGATGGCGGCCGAGCGCACGCTCAAAGTGTTTCATGCGGCGCGGCAGGACGTCGAAATTTTCTTCAACCTGACGGGTGCGGTTCCGGCACCTCTGTTCGACACCCAGATCGCGGCAATGGTGTGCGGCTTTGGCGACGCCGCCAGCTACGAGACCCTGGTCGGCAAGCTCGCCCATGCCGCACTCGACAAATCGTCGCGATTTACCGATTGGTCGCACCGGCCGTTGACCGAACGGCAAACCAATTACGCGCTGGCGGATGTCGTACATTTGCGGACGGTCCACGAAAGATTGCAGCAGCTTCTGGCGAAGAACGGCCGGGTGGGCTGGTTTGCGGAAGAGATGGCGACGCTCGTCGATCCGGCGCTCTATCGCAGCGATCCGGCCGAGGCGTGGCGGCGCTTTCGGCTGCGCGGCCGGGTCGAACCGCGTTTTTTTGGCGTATTGTGCGAGGTGGCGGCTTGGCGTGAGGCCGCCGCCCAACAGCGCAATATACCGCGCGGCCGCATCATCAAGGACGAGGCGGTTCTCGAAATCGCTTCCCACGTCCCGAATACGATCGAGGCGCTGGCGCGCACCCGCAGCCTCGGCCGGGGAGTGGCCGAGGGCAAGCTCGGCGGCGAGCTTCTCGAGGCGATCCGGCGCGGGCGCGCCGCGGCGGGATCGCTGGCACCGCCTACGCCCGCGCGGGCGGAGACGCCGCCTGGGCTCGGCCCGCTGCTCGAGTTGCTGCGGGTGCTGCTGAAGCAGCGTTGCGAACACCACCAGGTGGCGCAAAAGCTGGTCGCCACCGCCGACGAGCTCGACGCGATCGCGGCCGACGACGAGGCTGCGGTGCCGGCGCTGTCAGGGTGGCGCTATGAGATCTTCGGCAAGGATGCGGTGGCGCTGAAGCGTGGCCGCCTGGCGCTGACCGTGCGCGACAAACGGATCGTGCTGGTCGAACCGGCCCCTCAGTAACAAGGGCGGCTCGGCCGCGTCGTCAGCCGGGGGCTGGTTCGAGCCGCAAATGGCGCTCGATGCGGCGCACCCGCTCCTCGAGTTCGCTGTAGAGGATGCCGTGACCGAGCACCGTGGCGTGGTAATGCGTCAAGGTCTCCCGCAACCCGGCGACATCGGTCGTCAAATCCTGCAGCCGTAGGTCGTGGCGGTTCACCACGGCGGCAAGCTCGTCGAGCTTGGCGGTATGCTGATTGACGACGAGAATGATCTCGTTGAGCTTGCGATCCTGGGAATCGAGCCTGCGATCATGCCGATCCAGGCGACCCGCGATGTCGTCGAGTTTTCGGTCGTGTCCGGCGACGGTGCGCGCAACCTCGGTCAGCAGCTGGTAGACCGCCGCGATATCGACGCCGCCGCTCATCGGATCCGCGCGACCCTGCTCATCAGCGACCGTGACCGGCCGTTCGCCGAACAATACGGCCGTCCGCACAAATCACCAGGGGCTTGCGCCTTAGTCGCCGGCAAGGCGGCGCGGCTCGCGGGACCGGACGATCGCGGCGGCGCCGAGCGACCGCGCGACGGCATCGAGGCGGCGCTGCACGGTCTCGCCGGCGTAGAGGCCGTCCGCTAGGGGCGCTTCGAGCACCAGGCTGCCGCGATCGCGGCCGAGCCAGGTCTCCGACAGCAACCCGATCCGCCCCCCGGTCAGAGCATAGGCGAGGCGCAGCGCCAAACCGAGGGTGCGGACCTCGCCGGCGGCCTGCGGATCGAGCAATGCCCGCGTCGGCTCGCGGACCGGGTCGTCGATGGCGCCGCCATACCGGGTATGCAGGACCGAGGCGACAAACACCCGCTCGGGATGGGTGATCGCGGCAGCCGGCAGCCGCAGGCTGCGGGCGAATGCCTCCTGGGCGCGATAGTCGGGGTGCTCGATCCAGGCGAAGTCGCCGAGCCAACAGGCGGCCCGGTGCAGTCGCCGCGCCCGCGTCGTCAAATTCGGGAACAGCGGCGCTGTCCATTCGAGCAGCCGGTCGCCCTCGGGCGGAAAGCGGCTCTCGGTCTGGGCGATCTTGATGCAGGCGGCGATCAGCGGATCGGGAAGCCGTTCGGCCGGCGGGACGAGCCCGGCAGCATAGCCCTCGCGCAGCCCATAGGCGGAAAACACAACGCGTTGGGGGGCGATCGCGGCGATCAGCCGGCGCAGGATCAGCGCCGCCAGCGGTACCACTTCGAGACGCTTGCGCGAAATCGTGGTGATGCGTTCAAGCGACTTGCGCGACAGCCGGCCAATGATGTCGAAGAACGCTTCGGCCTCGCCGCGCGCAATCGTGTAGTGGTGAACGATATGGAGCGGGTAATGCGCGTGCTCCATATGCAGCCGAGCGATCGCACGCGAAGCGCCGCCGACCAAATAGAGGCTCTGCCCCGGCCCCGCTCGCGTCGCCGGCGCCGGCGCCAGCGCCCGATCGACCGCCTCGGACACGGTCTTGGCGCTGCCGTCCAACTCGGCAAGGCGCAACGGACCGAGCGGCAGGCTGATCCCGCGGCCGATCCGCGCGCCGTCGCCCGCCCTTCCGGCGACGCGTGGCCCGACGCGCACGAGTTCGACGCTGCCGCCCCCGAGATCGCCGACGATGCCGTCGGCCTCGGGGATGCCGGCAAGCACCCCGATGGCGGACAACCGCGCCTCCTCGGCGCCGTCGATGACCGTAACGGGCACATCGGATTCGCGCGCGACCTGGTCGGCAAAGGCCCGGCCGTCGCTCGCGTCGCGGACCGCGGCGGTGGCGAGCACCGCCAGATGCTCGACCCCGAGAGCTCGCGCCAGCGCCACAAAGCGCCGCAGGTTGACAAGCGCCAGCGCCCGGCCCTCGCGGTTCAGCCGGCCGGTCGTCGACAGGCCGCGGGCAAGCCCGCACATGACCTTTTCGTTGAGCAGCGGAAACAGCGCCGACCCGTGCCGCTCAAAAACCGCGAGCCGCAGCGAGTTCGAGCCGAGGTCGATGATGCCGATGCGGCCGGCGGCTGATTTCGCTTGCCGGTCGGACATCGGCAAGGCTCAGCTGACAACCAGTTTTGGCTGGGCCCGCCGCGGCGCCCTGCCGCGCCCCGACAGGCTAGGATTGGTCATGAAATAGGTGTGCGCCGAGAACGGCTCGTCCTCGGCCGGCACCCGATGGTAGGTGCCCTCCGGCCACAGGCTCCAGCTCTGCAAGGTGTCGCGCAAATTCGCCACCATGATCTCGTCCAACACTTGGCGATGGACGGTCGGGTTTTCGATGGGGATCAACGCTTCGACGCGCCCGTCGAAATTGCGCGGCATCCAATCAGCCGAGCTGATGAACACCTTGGCGCGGTCCGACGGCAATTTGTGGCCGTCGCCAAAGCAAACGATGCGCCCGTGTTCGAGAAAGCGGCCGATGATGCTCTTGACCCGGATGTTTTCCGACAGGCCCGGCACGCCCGGACGCAGGCAGCAGATGCCGCGCACGACGAGATCGATACTGACGCCCGCCTTCGAGGCCCGGTAAAGCAGGTCGATGATCGCCGGGTCGACCAGCGAATTCAGCTTGCCCCAGATCTGCGCCGGCTTCCCTTTTTGGGCATTGGCGATCTCGGTTTCGATCAATTCGAAGAGGCGCGCGCGCAAGTTGATCGGCGCGATCCAGATTTTTTCGAGACCGGCCGGCGTCGCATAGCCGGTCATGAAATTGAACAGGCGGGCGGCGTCGCGGCACAGCGCGGGATCGCAGGTGAAGAACGACAGATCGGTGTAAACCTTGGCCGTATAGGGGTGATAATTGCCGGTTCCATAATGGACATAGGAGCGCAACTGGCCGCCTTCGCGGCGAACGACAAGCGAGACCTTGGCGTGGGTCTTCAGCTTCAAAAACCCGTAGACGACTTGGACGCCGGCCCGTTCGAGATCGCGCGCCCAACGGATATTGGCTTCCTCGTCAAAACGCGCCTTGAGCTCGATCATTGCCGTGACCGATTTGCCGGCCTCGGCGGCCTCGGCGAGTTCCTTCACGATCGGGCTGTCGTCGCTGGTGCGGTAGAGCGTCTGTTTGATCGCCGCCACCGCAGGATCGCGCGCGGCCTGGCGCAGGAACTGGACGACGACGTCGAAGCTTTCATAGGGATGATGGACAACGATGTCCTTTTGCCGGATCGCGGCGAAGCAATCCCCGCCGAAATCGCGGATCCGCTCCGGAAACCGGGCATTGTAAGGTGTGAAGACCAGATCCGGGCGCTCGTCGACGATCAGCTGTTCGGTGTCGTTGAGGCCGAGAATGCCGTCGGTCGCGAAAACGTCGCCCGCCGCGGCGTCGAACCGTTCCATCAGAAAGCGGCGCAATTCTTGCGGCATCGTCGCATCGACCGCGAGCAGGATGACGTGACCGCGCCGGCGGCGCTTTAACGCCGTCTCGAAATGGCGGACGAGATCCTCGGCTTCTTCCTCGAGCTCGACCTCGCTGTCGCGCAGCACCCGGAACACACCCTGCGCGACGACCGCAAAGCCGGGAAACAGGTGATCGAGAAACAAGGCGATCATCTGCTCGATCGGCAGAAACCGAATAGCAGCGCCGGGCAAGCGGATGAAGCGATGGACCGAGGGCGGGATCAGGGTCAGCGCCTGCAGGCGCTCGCCGTCGCTGACCCGCTCGAGCTCCAGAACCAACCCAAAGCCCCGATTGGCGATAAACGGGAAGGGATGCGCCGGATCGATCGCCAGCGGCGTCAGCACCGGAAACACGTCGGCCATGAACTGCTCTTCGAGCCAGACGCGATCGCTCGGCCGAAGACCGTCGGGCTCGACCACTGACACGCCCGCTTCGTCGAGCAGCCGGCGCAGCGCCAGCCAGGTGACCTGCTGGTCGCCCATCAGCTTGCCGGTGCGCAGGCGAATTGCGTCGAGCTGCTGTCCGGGGGTCAGGCCGTCCTGGCTCGACGTCTTGACGCCCGCGAGATATTGGCCTTTTAGCCCGGCCACCCGCACCATGAAGAATTCGTCGAGGTTGTTCGCGGAAATCGACAAAAAACGCAGTCTTTCGAGCAGCGGATGATGCCGGTTGTCGGCCTCGGCCAGCACCCGTTCGTTGAAGGCGAGCCAGGAGAGCTCTCGGTTGATAAACCGCGCGCTCGACTGGAGGGCGGCGGCACTGCCTTCGACCGGCTGCGCACTGGTGTTCACTCCGCTCTCCCCGAAAAACTGATGCGCCCAATGCTATGAGGCGTAATCCTATCGTTGGGATATCGGCCTGTCATGTCCCGCGGCAAAAAGACGAGGCCGCGTTGCCCAGGGAGGAAAAATCGCGGATGCACATGCTGCACTTGCTGCGTCACGCAAAATCGAGCTGGATCGAGGATGTCGAGGATCACGACCGGCCGCTGAACAAGCGCGGGCGCGAGGCGGCCCGGCTCGTCGGCCGGCATCTGCCCGACGCGATCAGCCCGGTCGATCTGGCGTTGTGCTCGAGCGCCGTGCGCACCCGCGAGACCCTCGAATTCGCTCTCTCCAAATTTCCGGCACGCCCGCGCTGCCTGATCGAGGCCGGCCTTTATCTCGCGGATTGCGCAAAGCTGATCGATCGCCTGCGCCGCCTCGACGAAAGCGTCGGCAATTTGCTGCTGATTGGCCATAATCCCGGCCTGCACGAATTGGCGGTGGCGCTCGCCGAGCCCGACGAGCCGCGTTCGCGCCCGCTTGTTTCCGGCAAGTTTCCGACCGCGGCCCTCGTCAGCTTCGCGATCGGCACCCAATGGTCGAGGCTCGGCGATACGCGTCATCGCCTGCTCGATTACGTGACCCCGGCATCGCTGCCGGCCGAAAAGCCGTGATCGGTCGCCACCGCCAGCACCCGGTTCGCGAGCGGGATTGTAATCGCCGCGCGCCCGCTCAGCGCCGCGTGGTCCAAGGCTGCGGCGATTTCGCCGGCGGCGGCGAGCGATCGCTCCATATGCCGGACGAGAAAAAGGATGACCTCAGGTGCCACCCGCACCTGCCGGTCGGCGAAATGTTTGGCGAGGACCGCGGCGAGGAGCGAATCGTCGGGTAAATCGATGCCGACCGCGGGTGCGGCGCGCAATCGGGAGCCGAGATCGGCGAGTGCCGGCCGCCATGGTCCTGGGGCATGGCGCGAGGTCAGCAACAGGCTGCCGCCCGCCTCCAAGGAGGCATTGTATAAATGCAAGAGGGCTGCCTCCGGGGCACGATCGGCGTCATCGACGGCTATTCTCGGGCCGGCGCTATCGATCGCCTCTCGGAGCCGAGTTTGGTCGAGCGCCGCCCCGGCAAGCAAAATCGCCGCGGCCCGGTCGCGCCACAGATGGGCGAGATGGGTCTTGCCGGCGCCCCGCGGCCCGTGCAGCAGCAAGACC
>DATMKU010000357.1:0-10949 GCA_035570935.1 Allostellaceae bacterium | reverse complement strand
CGAGAAAATCGCGCTCGACATCGAGGTTGCGGGCCTGCACCTGGGTTCCCATCGCGCCGTCGCACAACACGACGCGATCGGCGAGATAGTCGAGAAAATGGGTCATCGTGCGGAATGCCCCGCCGAAAAGCCCCTCTCCGCGGTGTTGCGGGGGAGAGGGAGGGGCCCGCCCCGCGGGCGTGGGAGGGCGAGGCGGCATGACGGCGCTCTCGACGCTGCGGCACAGGCCCCACTCACCCTGCCCTCTCTCCCGGCAAGCGGAGCGAGAGGGGGAGGAATACAGCGACTTTGCATCACGCCGCCGCGGTGGCCGGGCGCGGCGCGCGCACGCCGAGCAGATGACAGATCGCGACGATCAGGTCGGCGCGGTTCAAGGTGTAGAAATGGAATTCGTGCACGCCCTCGGCGTGGAGCCGGCGGCACTGCTCGGCGGCGATCGAGGCTGCAACGAGGCGACGGGTGTCGGGGTCGTCGTCGAGGCCAGCGAAATGGCCCTCCATCCAGGCTGGGATCGAAGCGCCGCAGACGGAGCTGAATTTCTTAACCTGGGCGTAATTGGTCACCGGCAGGATGCCGGGAACGATCGGGACCGCGATCCCCCGCGCCGCCACTCGGTCGCGAAAGCGCAGATAGAGGTCGACATCGAAAAAATACTGGGTGATCGCCCGGCTCGCCCCGGCGTCGAGCTTGCGCTTCAAATTGTCGAGGTCGCGTTCGGCGCTGGCGGCTTCGGGGTGGGTTTCGGGATAGGCGGCGACGCTGATCTCGAAATCCGCGACCTGTTTGAGCCCTGCGACGAGATCGGCGGCATAGGCATAGCCGCCCGGGTGCGGCCGGTAGCCCGCGCCGCCGGCCGGAGGATCGCCGCGCAACGCCACGATATGGCGAACGCCGGCCTCCCAGTAATCCCGGGCGACGCTGTCGATCTCGGCTCGCGTCGCGGCGACGCAGGTCAGATGGGCGGCGGGTTCGAGCGTGGTTTCATAACGGATGCGGCGTAGGGTCGCGTGGGTGCGCTCGCGGGTCGAGCCGCCGGCGCCATAGGTCACCGAGACAAAACGTGGCGCCAACGGTTCGAGGCGTTTGACGACCTCCCACAGCCGCGCCTCCATCTCGTCGGTCTTGGGCGGAAAGAATTCGAACGAGACGCGCGGCGGGCCGGCGTCGAAATCGACGACCGGATCGGCGGCGAGGCGGCCGCGCGCCTGGCCCGGGATCGGATATTCGCTCATCAGCGCAATTCCCCTTCAAGCAGCGCGGGCGACATCCCCTCGCGGAAATCGCCGGCCGGCCGGGGCGCGGCAGCCGCGCGTCGCGTCGCGGTCCAGATCACGACGGTCAACGGGTCGCCCGGCAGCGGATGCGGCTCGGCCGGGTCGAGTCCGGCGGAACGGCACCACTCGGCAATCTCGCCGTCGGTAAACCCGAGCCGCCGATGGGCCTGCTCCTCGCGCAGAAATTCGAGGCGATGCGGCGCGAAATCGACCAGCACCAAGATCCCGTGCGGCCGCAGCACCCGCGCCGCCTCGGCGATCGCCGCCGCCGGCCGGTCGGCGTAGTGCAGCACCTGGTGAATGACGACTGCGTCAAAGGACGCGTCGGGCAGCGTCAATTGGTACATGTCGCCAAGCCGCACCCGCCCGTTATCGAGCCCGGCCCGTTCGAGATTGACCCTCGCCACCGCCAGCATCTCGCGCGACTGGTCGATGCCGAGCGCTTGTTCGACGCGCGGCGCCAAAACCTCGAGCATGCGGCCGGTGCCGGTGCCGATGTCGAGCAGATCGCGCGGGTCGGCGCCGGCGATGATGTCGACGAGCGCCGCCTCGACCTCGCCCTCGTCGACATAGAGCGAGCGGATGCGATGCCAATCGGCGGCGTTCTCACGAAAATAGGCGGCGGCGAGGTCGGCCCGCTGCCGCTTGATCGCGCCAAGCCGCTGCCCGTCGAGCGCGATCGTCGGATCAGCTTCGTCGCACGCCGCCACCAGCTGGCGGGCGAGCACGGCCGCCGGGCTCGCTCGGCTCAGCCGGTAAAACACCCAGCTGCCTTCGCGAAAGCGATCGAGCAGGCCCGACTCGCACAACAGCTTTAGATGGCGCGACACTCTCGGCTGGCTCTGCCCGAGGATCTGGGTCAGTTCGCTGACGGTCAGCTCGCCGCGGGCGCACAGCACGACGAGCCGCAGCCGGGTCGGCTCGGCCACCGCGCGCAACGCCGCCAGGAGATGGTCCATTCGGTCTCGGTCTCAAATTTGCCGGCGTGGAGATATACAGATATCTTTATATTTGCAAGCGGATTATGCCGCCGCAGTGGCATCGACAAGCGGCCAACCGACCGCTTGATGCGACCAAGCAGGCGCTTGCCGATTGAGCGGATTTCCCGCATTTATTTCGCGCATCGAGGAGAAGCGCGCTTGATTCGAGACAGATCTATGAACCTTCCCCCCGTCCGCTCGGCAATATCGCAGCTCGTGATCATCCTCGCACTGATGGTCTCGGGCTGTGCGACGCCGCCGCAGAACCAAACGCTCGCCGCCACCGCCGAAGAGAACTTCCACGATCCGTTGGAAGACACCAACCGCAAAATCTTCGATTTCAACCAAACCGTCGACCACCATGTATTGGTGCCTGTGGCAAAGGCCTATCGCGCGGCGCTGCCGGCGCCGGTCCGCGACTCGGTTCGCGATTTTCTGACCAACCTTGGCGAACCACTGGTGTTCGCCAACGACGCATTGCAAGGCAATATCGGACATGCCAAGGACACGGTTGTCCGCTTTGTCCTCAACTCGACGATCGGCATGGCCGGACTCGTCGATGTCGCCGGACGCTGGGGAATCGCGCATCATGAGGAGGATCTGGGAATAACCTTCGGCGTGTGGGGCATCCCCGAGGGACCCTATCTGGTGGTCCCGATCCTCGGCCCGTCCAACCCGCGCGATCTTGTCGGCGAGGTCGCCGAGGGCTATGGCGATCCGTGGAACCGTCTGGTCACCGGCAATCCATTCACTCTCTATTGGATCCCCTTTGTGCGGGGCGGGGTCGACGGCATCGACAGGCGGGCGCGCTATCTCGATGCCCTCGCCGACATCGAGCGGACGTCGCTCGACTACTACGCGACGATTCGCTCGCTTTATCGCCAGCGCCGGGAAGCGCTGATCCGCGGCGAAAGGAAGAACCTGCCGCCGCCCGCCGGCTTTACCCTTAACGGCGGCCCGGCTGGCCCGAGCGCGTCAACGAACTCATTGTTGCCGGCGACTGTTGTCTCGTCGGTAGCAAACGGTCTCGAGGTCTCCCGCCAATGAAGCAACGGTTGTTTTTTGTCGCGGTTTGTCTTTGTGTGATCGGCATTCTGCTGCCCTCGCGTCCGGCTGCGGCAGCCGACCCGGCCGCGGTCGTCACCAGCCTCGGCAACGAGGCGCTCAAGGTGCTCGGCAAGAATGTCGACCCGAACCTGCGGGTGGCGCGTTTTCGCCAGTTGTTCAGCGCGGATTTCGACGTTCCGGGGATTGCCCGTTTTGTCCTCGGCCGCTATTGGCGGGTCGCCACCCCGGCGCAGCAGCAGGAATTCCTCAAGCTGTTCACCGACTACATCGCGCTCGCCTACAGTAACCGGTTGGCTGAATACAGCGGTGAGACGCTGCGGGTTACCGGCAGCCGGCCGGCACCCGACGGCGAGCTGGTGTCGAGCGAGATCGTGCGCGCCAATGGCCAACCGCCGGCCCGGGTCGAGTGGCTGCTGACACCCCAGGACGGCGCCTACAAAATCAGCGACGTGATCGTCGAGGGCGTCAGCATGGCGGTGACGCAACGCTCGGAGTTTGCCTCCGTCATCCAGCGCAACGGCGGGCAGGTCGAGGGCCTGATCACCGCACTGCGGCAGAAGACCGAAGGCGCCGGCCTGCACTGACCGGCCGCCCGCCTAGGGCGGCGCCTCCAGCGGCGGCGCGCTGCCGCTTAGGCGCGCACCAACGGCTTGTAGCGGATGCGATGCGGCTGATCGGCCTCGGCACCGAGCCGGCGGCGCCGATCGGCCTCGTAATCGGCGTAGTTGCCCTCGAACCAGACGGCCTGGCTGTCGCCTTCGAAGGCGAGGATGTGGGTGGCGACGCGGTCGAGAAACCAGCGGTCGTGGGTGACGACCACGGCGCAACCGGCGTAGTCGAGCAGCGCCTCTTCGAGCGCCCGCAGGGTGTCGACGTCGAGGTCGTTGGTCGGTTCGTCGAGGAGCAGCACATTGGCGCCCTCCTTCAGCATCTTCGCCAGATGGACGCGGTTGCGCTCGCCGCCCGACAACTGGCCGACTTTCTTCTGCTGGTCGGCGCCGCGGAAATTGAAGAGCGCACAATAGGCGCGGCTCGCGATCTTGCGCCGGCCGAGGTCGATTTCGTCCCGCCCGCCCGAGATTTCCTGCCATACGGTGTTGCCCGGCAGCAGCGTGTCGCGGGACTGGTCGACATAGCCGAGCTTGACCGTGTCGCCGATGTGGAAACCGCCGCCGTCGGGCATGTCCTGCGCCGTGATCATCCGCAGCAGCGTCGTCTTGCCGGCGCCGTTCGGGCCGATGACGCCGACGATCCCGCCCGGCGGCAGGCGAAAATCGAGCGCTTCCATGACCAACCGGTCGCCGAAGCCTTTGCTGACCTGGTCCGCGGTAATCACCAGATCGCCGAGCCGCGGCCCCGGCGGCAATACGATCTGCGCCGTTTCCGGAGCCTTCTCGCGGTTCTCGGCAACGAGCGACTCATAAGCCGAAAGCCGCGCCTTGCTTTTGGCTTGGCGCGCCCGCGGGCTCTGCCGCACCCATTCGAGCTCGCGTTCGAGGGTGCGCTGACGCGCCGCCTCCTGGCGACCCTCCTGCGCGAGCCGCTGCTGCTTTTGCTCGAGCCAGCCCGAATAGTTGCCCTCGTACGGGATGCCGCGGCCGCGGTCGAGTTCGAGGATCCAGCCGGCGACCTCGTCGAGAAAATAGCGGTCGTGCGTTACCGTGACGACGGTGCCCGGGTAGTCTTCGAGAAAACGCTGCAGCCACGCCACCGACTCGGCGTCGAGATGGTTGGTCGGCTCGTCGAGCAGCAACAGATCGGGGCGCTGCAACAGCAGCCGGCAAAGTCCCACGCGGCGCCGCTCGCCGCCGGAGAGGTTGGTCACCGGCGCCTCGCCCGGCGGGCAGCGCAACGCGTCCATCGCGATCTCGATGGTCCGGTCGAGATCCCAGCCCTCGGCGTGATCGATCTTTTCCTGCAATTCGCCCTGCTCGGCGATCAGCGCATCCATCTCGTCGGGTGAGAGCTCTTCGGCAAAGCGAGCGCTGACCGCCTCAAAGCGATCGATCAACGCCTTGGTTTCGGCCAGCCCCTCGATGATGTTGCCGAAAACGTCCTTGGTGTCGTCGAGCACCGGCTCCTGCTGCAGATAGCCGACCCGCGCGCCTTCGGCCGCCCAGGCCTCGCCGGAGAAATCGTGTTCTTCGCCGGCCATAATCCGCAGCAAGGTCGATTTGCCGGCGCCGTTGGCCCCCAGCACCCCGATCTTGGCGCCCGGCAGAAACGACAGCCAGATGTCCTTCAGCACCTCGCGGCCGCCGGGATAGGTCTTGTTGAGACCTTTCATCACATAGATGTACTGGTAGGCGGGCATTGCGAGCCTGCGGGAATGCGACGCAGCCCGAGCGAGTAGGCCGCGGCCGGCGGCGGGTCAAGCGCGTTCTGGAGGGGACAGGACACCGGCGGCCCTTAGGGAGCCAAGCAGCGGGCTCGGGCCGTTGCCGATCTCGATTGCGCCGACCCGCAACATGCGCGGCCCACGGATCACTGGTGATAACCTGCACCCGAGATGCGTTGGCGCCAATCTCCCGAGTCCGACAATGGCAAATCTCTCCGTCGAAAACGCGACGATCGACCAATTGCGGCAGGCTCTCGCCGCCGGCGATGCGACCGCGGGCGAGTTGGTGCGCGCCTATCTCGCGCGGATCGCCGCCTATGACCGGGCCGGCCCTTGCGTCAACGCCGTGCGCGAGATCAACCCCGAGGCGGAGGCGGCCGCCGCCGCTGCGGATGCCGCGAAGCGCAGCCCGCGCCGCCCGCTCGAAGGCATCCCGATCCTCGTCAAGGACAACACCGCCACCGCCGACCGCCAGCACACGACCGCCGGCTCGCTCGCCTTGGCCGAGGCGCGAGCGGGCCGCGACGCGACGGTCGTCCGGCTGCTGCGCGAGGCGGGGGCGATTATTCTCGGCAAGGCTAATTTGACCGAATTCGCCAACATCCTGGCCGTCGACATGCCAGCCGGCTACAGCTCGCTCGGCGGCCAGGTCAGAAACCCCTATGCGCCGCAGCTCGACGAGCGCGATGTCCCGATCATCCCTCCTGGCGGGTCGAGCTCGGGATCGGCGGCGGCGGTCGCCTCGGGATTTGCTGCGGCGGCGATCGGCACCGAGACCTCGGGCTCGCTGTTGTCGCCGGCCTGCCAATGCGGGTTGGTCACGGTCAAGCCGACCGTCGGTCTCATCAGCCGCGCCGGCATCATTCCGATCGCGCACAGCCAGGACACCGCCGGCCCGCTGACCCGCACGGTTCGCGACGCCGCGGTCCTGCTAAACGTGCTGGCCGCGTCCGACCCGCTCGACCCGGCGACCGAGGGCCTGCGGCGCCCCGCCGACTTTACCGGCGGGCTCGCCAAGGACGCGCTCAAGGGCGCCCGCATCGGCGTGCCGAGCGACCCCGCCGACCCCGCCAACGATGTTTATTATGGCTCATTGGCGCCGCCCGCCGCCGCGGTCATGGCGGCAGCGATCGTGGCCATAGAGGACCTCGGGGCGACAATCGTGCGCGCCAACATGCCCACCGCCGGGTGGATCGGCGGTCCCGGCACCGAAATCGCGATCCTGAACCGCAACCGCGAAAGCCCAACCCGACTGCAGCCGGTGCGCCGCCCGCTCGTCTTCGTCTACGAGCTGAAGCACGATCTAAATCTCTATTTGCGCGACTGGGCGGCCGAGACCGCGATGGGCAGCCTCGCCGACATCGTCGCCTTTAACGAAGCCCATGCCAAGCGCGCCTTGCGCTTTGGCCAGGACCTGTTTCTCGCCGCCGCCACCACGCGGGGCGACCTCAGTGAGCCTGAATACGTGTCCGCGCGGCAAATGGATTTGCGCTCCGCCCGCATCCAGGGGCTCGACGCCTATATGGACCGGCACCGGCTCGCCGCGGTGCTGTTTCCGGGTGCGGCCGGCGCCTCGATCGCCGCCAAGGCGGGTTACCCGAGCGTCGCGGTGCCGGCCGGCTTTATCGGCGGCGACCAGACCCCGGAATACCCGTTCGGCGCCACCTTCACCGGCCGGGCCTGGAGCGAGCCCGCCTTGCTGCGCTTCGCCTACGCTTTCGAGCAAGCCACCCGAGCGGGCCGCCCGCCGGCGGGTTTTCCCGCACTCGATGCGCGGCACGCGCCGTAGCCGAGCGCGCAGCTCGGAACGAGCGCTTTGAGCATTTGAAGGATGCACACGCGCGCAGTGTTTTCCCTGTCAGGCGGCGTAGTGCGTAGACTTGATAATTCCCGACGCACCGGTCGCGGCCTGAAGCCGCGGGAGTGAAGCATATCGATTGCCCGGCTTCGATTGCAGCCAAACCAAGTTCTGACGCGAGTCAAGGCTGACCGGACGGGGACGGCCTGCTAGCGCTCCTGGCCGACGACGTGAAACTCATTCAGTCCTCGCACCCGCTTCGCGCCGGCTCCGCGGGCCTCGGTTTGTTCTTCACCATCTGCGCCAAGAGCGATGGCGTGTGGCTCGCCCCAGCCAGGCTCGAGGGCCGGGAAGTGATCGCGGTCTTCGAAGATCGCGCCGATCCGAAGCCCAGCTACCGGATGCGGCTCGACTGGCGCGACGGCCGGATCAGCTTCATCCGCGATTACTGCTATGTCCGCTATGCCGCCGCCGACGCAGAGCTGGCGCTGGCGCCGGACGCCCGGCCCGCGGGCGACGGCGCCGCCGCGCACTGACGGCGCCCGCCGCGCGGTTCTCTGAGCGTCGCCGTAGCGGATGTCGCGGCGCGCGGCGCGCGGCGCGGGGCTGACGGTCAGCGCGAAGTAAATTAGTGTTGACTAATGTATTAGTGCATGCTAATTAAACGGCATGACGCAAACCGCCACTGTCGATGCCGTGATGCGCACCCTCGCCGACCCTACGCGGCGTGCCGTGTTCGAGCGGATCGTCAAGTCTGAGGAGATCACCGTGGCCGAGCTGACGCGCGGCAGCGGTGTGACGCAATCCGCGATCTCGCAGCACCTGCGGTCTCTGAAGCAGGCCGGCCTGATCGCCGACCGGCCTGAGGGCCGCAATGTCCATTATCGCGCCGACCCCCAGGGGCTCGCCCCGCTCGTCGATTGGATGGCGCTCTACGCCGTCTTCTGGCGCGACCGGTTCGCCAACCTCCGAACCCTCCTGAAGGAGATCGATCCATGAACGACGCCGCGTTGAAGTCCGACACGCAAGACATCGTGGTCGACGAGGTCTTCCCGCATGCGCCGGAGACGATCTGGAAAACCCTCACAACCGGCGAGCTGATCGCCCGCTGGCTTATGATGCCGACGACCGAATTCGAGCCCGCGAAGGGCAAGCGCTTTACGTTCCAGACGACGCCGGCCGGCGCGTGGGACGGTGTCATTCACTGCCAGGTGTTGGAGGCGACGCCGAACGAACGGCTCGTCTATGCCTGGAAAGGCGGACACGAGGGAAACGTCGGTTACGGCTCACGCCTGGACACAGTCGTTACATGGACCCTTTCCAGGGTCGAGAACGGAACGCGCCTTCGCCTTGTCCACTCCGGCTTCGTGCTCCCGAAGAACGGTACTGCTTTCAAGAGCATGAGCGAAGGTTGGAAGAAGGTTGTCCGAAACCTCGACAGCATCGCTGCGGAACAGGACTCCTCGAAACCGCTGCACTAACGCGCGTCAGGCTGGGAAAGCGAGTTCGACCGGCTGACCCGGCTGCTTGACCGGAATTGATCGTCCCACGCGACAATCATGTCGATAACCAGGAGGTTAACTATGCAAAATCAAGTCGTTTCGCGCGATGAGTGGCTTGCAGCCCGGCTCGGGCTGCTGAAGGAGGAGAAGGAACTGCCGCGGCGCAGCGACCAGCTGGCGCGGCGACGTCAGGAGCTGCCGTGGGTCCGGATCGACAAGGAGTACCGCTTCGAGACCGATGAAGGGAACGCCTCGTTGGCGGAACTCTTCAAAGGGCGCTCGCAACTGCTCGTCTACCACTTCATGTTCGGGCCCGACTACACGGTGGGGTGTCCGTCCTGCTCGGCAATCGCGGACGGGTTCGACGGCTTCGTCGTCCACCTGGCGAACCACGACGTCACGCTTTCGGCGGTGTCGCGGGCGCCGCTCGCGAAGTTGCAGGCGTACAAGCGGCGGATGGGGTGGACGTTTCCCTGGGCGTCCTCGCTCGACGGCGACTTCAACTTCGACTTCAACATCTCGTTCACCGAGCTGCAACAGCGGGAGGGGGCCGTCGAATACAACTACCGGCGCCGCAGCCACGCGATGGACGCGACACCGGCCCCGGAGCCCGTCGCCCGGTTCGCGGCGACATGCGGAACCGACGCGCCCGCCTATTCGCGCGAGAGGCCGGGCATGAGCGCCTTCGTGCTCGACGAAGGTATCGTCTATCACACCTATTCCACCTATGCGCGCGGAGTGGACGGCCTCTGGGGCATGTACCAGTGGCTCGACCGCGCCCCCAAGGGGCGCAACGAGACAAGCCCCTGGTGGCGCCGCCACGACGAATACGACAAGGGCTGAGCGAAGTCGTGAAGACCGGCTATGAAAGCAGCAACGCGGCCGAGGGGATCCAACTGTCGCGACCGTGGAGGAAACCGATGCCAGAGGCCCTCGTCGTCCACCGCGAGACGCACATCCCGGCGCCGCCCGCGGCGGTGTTCGCCCTCCTGACCGATCCGGAGAAGATCCTGCGCTGGATGGGAACGGAGGCGCAGGTCGAGCCGCGGCCCGGCGGGCTCTATCTCGTCAATGTCACCGGCGCTCGCTTCGCGCGTGGCTCGTTCCGCGAGGTGGTCCCGGTGCACCGCCTGGCCTACAGCTTCGGCTGGGACGGCAGCGAGGCGGTGCCGCCGGGGTCGAGCCTGGTCGAGATCGACCTGATCGAGCAGCCGGGCGGAACGCTGTTGCGCCTGACCCACACGGGCCTGCCCAATGCCGAGCAATGCGCCGGCCATGCGGAAGGCTGGGCCCATTACCTCGGCCGGCTGGCCGAGGCTGCCGCCGGGCGCGACCCGGGTCCGGACCCCGGGCACGGCCGCACTGGCAGGGAGTGACTGCCTTTCGCGCTCGATACAGCCGCACTTGAGCCCCCTGCAATTTCATGACGAACGCCGGCTCACAGGCGTGTCGAACGCGGGCTCATCGAGGACTGGACCGTAGGGGCGCCGGGCACGATTGACAGGTCGGGGTGAGGATAGACCGGCGGCTGCGCATCGCCGCGGCGCGGATGACAGGGTAGGGGCAATGGCGGCATGATCGTGGCATGGATCTGCCGGCACCCCTCGCCTGGCTGGTGGACGAGGCCGGGGCCTCGCCCGGCCCTGACCGGTTCCTGGCCGAGCTCGGCGGCCGGCTGCTGGCCGACGGCCTGCCGCTGGCCGGCGGCGCCCTGATGCTCGCGGTGCCGCATCCGATCATCGCCCGCCGCACCTGGCTTTGGCGAGCGGAGACCGGGGCGGTGATCGAGGCGCTGGGCTTTGCCGGCGGTCCGCTCAGCCACGCCGGGCGCGACTGGCTGGCCGAGCTTGGCCCGGTGCACGAGGACACGGTCGGCGCAGGGCTGGACAGTCCGGGGCCGGACAGTCCGGTCCTGGGCTGGGCCGGGACCCGGCGGTTCGGCCCCGCCGAGGCCGGCCGGCTGCGCCAGGCCGCGCGCTTTGTCGCCGC
>DATMKU010000356.1:0-11362 GCA_035570935.1 Allostellaceae bacterium | reverse complement strand
TCTTTTCACGCAGCACGATCGCCGAACGCTGCACCCACGGGCAGGTCTTAAAGCTGACGAGCATGTATTTTGTCACGGCGGCCTCCGATCGTTTGTGTTGATCGGAGCAGTATGACACGCCGCACCGGAGGGTTTAAGCCCCAATCGCTCGGCGGCGGGGTCTCCTCGCCGCTGCCGCAGCCTGCCCGAGCGGCGTTCCCGCCACGGCCGCCCTGGGCTTATTTGATTTTCGCTTCCTTGAAGAGGACGTGCTTGCGGGCGACAGGATCGAACTTTTTCAATTCGAGCTTGCCGGTCTTGGTCCGCGGGTTTTTCTTTGTCACATAATAAAAGCCGGTATCGGCGCTGCTGACGAGCTTGATCAGGACGGTGCTGGTCTTGGCCATGACGAAAATGCCCAGGGTCAGGGATAATGCTCGCCCGAAGATAGCGATCCGTCGCCTCCTGTCAAGGCGCGCTCGGTCGCGACCGGTGCGGCGCCGACCGGCTTTGCCGCGAGGCTCGGCGCGGCGCCCATCATGTGGACGGCTTGGCTGTAAAGGACCGGGTCGGCCAACAGGCGCTCGGCGACTGCCAAATCGATTGACCGATCGCCGGCGCGCGGCGGGCAGGAATGGCGTAGCTCGGCCCAGCCGGTGTCGTCGAGCGAGATGCGCAAGACGGTGGTGACGGGTGCGCCCGCCGCAGCACCGCCCGCACGCTCCAAGGCGGTCGCGATCGCTTGGCCGTCGTCGCCCAGATCGCTGGTGCAAACCGTCGGAACGACGCCGTGTCCATTCAGCGAATAACCCGCGGGAGCGACCAGCTCGGCCCAGGTCAAGGTCAGCTCACCGTCGTTGGGGAGCCGCAACACGGTCTGCACCGTGCCTTTGCCATAGGAGGCGGTGCCGACGACGACCGCGCGCCCGGCATCCTGCAGCGCCGCGGCGACGATCTCCGACGCCGAGGCCGAGCCGCCATTGACCAGCACGACAATCGGGATCCGCGGTGCTATGGCGTCGCCGGAGGCCTCGAAATATTGCCGGCTCGCCGGGTTGCGCCCCACGGTCGCGACGATCGGCCCCTTGGCGAGAAACACGTCGGCAAGGCTGACCGCCTGGTCGAGCAAACCGCCGGGATCGCCGCGCAGGTCGAGCACGATGCCGCGCAGCTGCGGCCCCATCTCGCGCTTGATCGTCTCGAGATCTTCGACAAGCTGTTGTGTCGTGTTCTGGTTGAAGCCCGACACATGGAACACCGCGATACCGCTTTCCCGCGTCACCGTCACCGTGGGCAACACGATCAGCGTGCGCTGCAGTTGGTAATCGCGGCTCTCGCTTCCGGTGCTGGCGACGCTGATCGCGACCGTGCTCGAGATCGGGCCGCGAAGCTGGCGGATCACGTCGTTCTGCGAACGGTTGGCGGTCGGCTCGCCGTTGACGGCGACGATCCGGTCGCCGACCCGGATCCCGGCGACATCGGCCGGGCTACCCGGAATGATTTTGGTAATACGAAACGGAGCGGCGTCGTCTTCGAGCAATACCCCGACCCCGCCAAAGCCGTCGCGCGCCGCACGCTGATCGCGAGCAGCCTGCGGGGTCGAGTAGCGCGAAAAGCGGTCGAGGCCACCGGCAATACCATCGAACAGCGCCTTGTCGATCTCGTCCTGAGGATCGGCCGCGAGGGTCGGCGAGGCCTGCTTTGCGTCGGTTTCGAGCTGGCCCAGCCAGCCGCCCCAGACATGCGGGTCGTCGCTCGGCGGGTTGGGATAGGTCGCGACTTCGCGCTCGCCATAGCTCAGCACGATGTCGGTTTCATCATGCGGCCCCGGGGTCTCCGTCACTCTGAGCTTGGGGTCGAGCTGAGCAAGGCGGGCGGCGGCGTCGAGCGCCAGCCTGCGGTTCGACACCTCGACGATGTACAGATCGTCGATCTGGTCGAGACCGCGGGCGAACAGCCGGCCCCGCGGATCGGCCGGCATCGGCTGCAATTGGCTGCAGCCGATCAACGCGACGGCGACGGCGATGATGCTCGCCGGTGCGAACACAGCCGCCGGACGCAACCACATCGGCATCGAGGGTACCCCCGAAATCCCCGCGGCGAGCCGCCCGGGGATCCGCCAGCCTCGGCCCAAGCCCCGAGGACAGCGAGGGATCGTAAATTGCCGCGGTCAGGCGATCAACTGCGCCGTCCGGCGCGGGCGCCGCGGCCGGTTCGCGCCACCTCCTCGATGCGGAACAGCAGCCGGCCGCCGATCGCGTCCGCCTCCCGCAGGCGCACGGTCACGGCGTCGCCGAGTTGGAAGACGCGGCCATAGCGGCGGCCGGCCAGACGCGGCGGCTTGTCGCGCCGGTCGTAATAGTCCGAGGGCAGAGTGGAGATCGGCACGAGCCCGTTGGCCCCGCTCTCCGCCAAGGTGACAAACAGGCCGAAATCCACGACGCCACTGATATATGCCGCAAACAGGCTGCCGACCGCGTCGGCGAGCAAGCTCGCGCGGTAGCGTTCGATCGCTGCTCGCTCGGCCGCGACGGCGCGCCGTTCGGTCGCCGAAATATGCTCGCCGATTGCCGCCATTTGCGAACCGTCGACGTCGCCCGGCAAGCCGCCGGCGCCGAAATCGCCGCCGGCCACGTTGGCGCCGGCAATCAGCGCGCGATGCACCAGGAGATCGGCATAGCGCCGGATCGGCGAGGTGAAATGGGCGTAGCGCCGCAATCCGAGCCCGAAATGCCCGATATTATCCGGGCTGTAGGCCGCCTGCGCCTGGCAGCGCAGCACCAGATCGTTGACCAGCGGGGCGACTGGGGTGCCCGCGGCGCGGCGCAGTAGCCGATTGAACAACTCGGGCTTCAGCGCCTGGCCCTTGGCGAAGGCGAGCCCGGGAATGCCGCTCTCCGCGAGAAAATCGCGCAGTGCCGCGACCTTGTCCGGGTCGGGCGCGTCATGGATGCGGTACATGCAGGGCCACCGACGGGCTTCCAGCTCTTCCGCCGCCGCGACATTGGCGAGGATCATGAATTCCTCGATCAGCCGGTGGCTGTCGAGACGCGGAGCCGGAACCACCGCGGCCGGGCGCCCGTCGGCGTCGAGCGCGACCCGATCCTCGCGGATGTCGAGATCGAGCGCCCCGCGCGCGGCGCGAGCCCGTGCCAGCGCATCGTAAGCGCCGTAAAGCGCGACGACCGTCTGGGCCGGAACGGAAACCGGCGGCTCCCGCTGCCGGTCGCGGATCGCCTGGGTTTCCTCATAGGTGAGCCGCGCCGCCGAGCGCATCAGCCCGCGCGCGAACCGATGACGGCGCTTATGACCGGCGGCGTCGATCCACAGATGCACCGCAAGACAGGCACGGTCGACTGCCGGCTTCAGCGAGCACAGCTCGTTCGACAGCGCCTCGGGCAGCATCGGCACGACGCGATCGGGAAAATACACCGAATTACCGCGCCGTTCAGCCTCGCGGTCGAGCGCGCTGCCGGGGCGCGCATACCAGGCGACATCGGCGATCGCGACGACGAGATGCCACCCGCCGAGGTTGGCCGGGTCGGGGTCGGGTTCGGCCCACACCGCGTCGTCGAAATCGCGGGCGTCGCTGCCGTCGATCGTGACCAAGGTCAGGTCGCGCAGGTCGGTGCGGCCGCCGAGGCCGACGGGTGCGGCGGCCTCGGCTTCAGCGATCGCGGCGAGGGGAAATTCGGTCGGGATTCCGAAGGAGGCGATCGCCAGCCGGCTGATGGCGCCCGGGTCGGTCGCCGCACCCAAGCGCTCGACAATACGCGCCCGCGGCAGGCCGACCCGCGCTTTCGGCAATATCTCCCCTACCACCAGCTCGCCCGCGACGGCGCCCGCAGCGTCGTCCTCGACGACGCGATACTCGGTTTTGTTGCGCCGATCGGCCGGCACGACCCGGCCGCCGTCGCGATCTTTCTCGAAGACCCCGGTCACCCGCTCGCCAGCAGGATCGAGCCGGCGGATCACCCGCGCCTCTATTTCTCCGCTGTCGAGCGTCACCAACCGCGCCGCGGCGCGCGCGCCGACCGCCATCGCGTCGCCCTCTTCGGCCAACCGCAAAACCGGCGCCGGATCAGGTCCGGGCCAGGCGACCGGGCGAGCCAGCGGGACGCCGTCTTCATCGGCGCCGATCCGCTCGACGATTGTCAGTTCGGGCAGCGGCGGCGCACCGGTCAGCCGTCGGTTGGCGGCTCGGTTCACCACGCCCGAGCGCTCGATCTGGCGCAGCATGTCGCGCAGCGCCGGCCGGTCGGCCGGCGCCAGGTTGAAGGCGCGGGCGATCTCGCGCTTGCCGACCGCCGCCGGGCTGTCGCGAATAAAGCGACGACATCATTCGCCGATGGCAGCGCACCCGCAACTCGCTTTGGCTTTTTCTCCGCAGCCGGCGGTGCCGACCGCGCCATCTAATCCGACTGAGCCGCGGCGCGGGGCGGCGGCTTTTTTGGCGGGCGGGCGGTGCTGGCCTTTTTCTTTTTCGGCGCGCCGGCGGCTCGTTTTGACGGTGGTGCGCGCTTTGCCTTGGCCGCCGGCTTGACCGCTGCCGCAGGCTTTGCCGCCTTGCCTTTGGATGCCTTCGCCGCCTTCGCTGCGGCAGATCTGGTCGCGTTGCGCCGGTGCCTCGGGCTTTTTTCGCGCCGGGCTCCGAGCAACGGGATCGCCTGTTCGAGCGAAAACGTCTCGATGTCGGCGTCGCGGGGCAACGACGCAATGACGCCGTCGTGGCTGACATAGGGGCCGTATCTTCCCTTGTACAGCGCCACCGCTCCGCCATCGGGATGTGGCCCTAGCGCGCGCAATGGCTGCGCCGCGCCGCGCCGCCTCTCGGCCGCCGGCTCGGCCAACAGCACGACCGCGCGGTTGACCCCGATTGTCAGCACGTCGTCTTCCGCGATCAGCGATTTGAAGGTCGAGCCGTGCTTGATGTATGGGCCGAAGCGGCCGATCCCGGCGGTGATGACCTCGCCGGTCTCGGGATGCCGGCCGAGTTCGCGCGGCAGCGCCAACAGCCGCAACGCCGTGTCGAGATCGACATCGCCTGGTTTTAATGAGCGCGGCAGCGCCACCCGCTTTGGCTTTGCTTCGCCGTTGCCGGCGCCGAGTTGCACGTAATGGCCGAACGGACCCTTTTTCAACGCTACTTCGAGCCCGCTTGCCGGATCGGTGCCGACAGCGGCATCGGCGGTCTCCTCGCCTTCGCCTTCGACCGCGAGCGGGCGGGTGTAGCGGCAATTCGGATAGTTCGAGCAGCCGATAAACGCGCCGAACTTGCCCAGCTTGAGGCTGAGCCGGCCGGCGCCGCAAACCGGGCACAGCCGCGGGTCGCGCCCCAAGCCGTCGTTCGGAAAGAAATGCCGCCCGAGGTCGTCATCGAGCGCATGCAATACCTGGGTGATCGTCAGATCCTTGGTGCCGTCGACCGCGGTCGAGAAATCGCGCCAGAAATTGCGCAGCAATTCCTTCCAGTCGATCCGTCCGCCCGATACGTCGTCGAGCTGGTTTTCGAGGTCGGCGGTGAAATTGTATTCGACGTAGCGCTCGAAAAAACTGCTCAGAAAGGCGGTGACGAGGCGGCCGCGATCCTCCGGTAAAAAGCGCCGCTTTTCGAGCCGGACATAGGTGCGGTCTTGCAGCACCTGGAGGATCGCGGCATAGGTCGAGGGCCGGCCGATGCCGAGCTCCTCGAGTTTTTTGACCAAGCTCGCCTCGGTGTAGCGCGGCGGCGGTTGGGTGAAATGCTGGCTCGGCACAACCTCGCCGCGCGACAAATTTTCGCCCTTGCGCATCTGCGGCAGCCGGCCGCCTTCGCCTTCCTCGTCGCCCGCGCCCGCCAGGGCGCCTTGCGTAGACGGCTCGTCGTCGCGGTCCTCCTGATAGAGCCGCAGAAATCCGTCGAACAACACGACCGAGCCGGTCGCGCGCAGCCGCAGCTTTCCGCTCGGATCGGCGATGTCGACGGTGACCTGCTCGAGCAAGGCCGAGGCCATCTGGCTCGCCAGGGTCCGCTTCCAGATCAGCTCGTAGAGCCGGCGCTGGTCGCGGTCGAGATAGGCCTCGACATCGGCGGGCTTGCGCGTCAGATCGGTCGGCCGGATCGCTTCGTGCGCCTCTTGCGCGTTCTTCGCCGGGCTGCGGTAGACGCGCGGCGCATCGGGCACGTATCTCGCACCGAAATCGGCGCCGATCAGCCCACGCGCGGCGGCGATCGCTTCAGCCGAAATCGCCACACCATCGGTGCGCATATACGTGATCAGCCCGACGGTCTCGCCATCCAGATCGACGCCCTCGTAAAGCCGTTGCGCCATCTGCATCGTGCGGGTCGCGCCGAACCCCAGCTTACGCGAGGCTTCCTGCTGCAGGGTCGAGGTCGTGAACGGCGGGAATGGGTTGCGGTGGACCTGCCGGCTCTCGATCTCGGCGATCGCGAAGCCGGGCGAGCGCAAGATCGCGTCGGCCGCGGCGCGCGCCTTCTGCTCGGTGTCGAGTTCGAAGCGGTCGAGCCGCTTGCCGTCGAGATGGGTCAGCCGCGCGGTAAAGGTCTGACCGCGCTCGGTCGCAAAAGTGACCTCGACCGTCCAGTATTCGCGCGGCTTGAAAACCTCGATTTCGGCTTCGCGCTCGCAGATCAACCGCAGGGCGACGGACTGAACCCGGCCCGCCGAGCGACTGCCCGGCAATTTGCGCCACAGCACCGGCGACAGGGTAAAGCCGACCAGGTAGTCGAGCGCCCGGCGCGCCAGATAGGCATCGACCAGTTCCCGGTCGATCTCGCGCGGCCGGCGAAACGCTTCGACGACGGCGTTGCGGGTGACCTCGTTGAAGACGACGCGCTTGACCTCGACATCCTTCAAGGCCCGGCGCGCTTTTAGCACCTCCTGCACATGCCACGAAATCGCCTCGCCTTCACGGTCCGGGTCGGTCGCCAGAAACAGCCCGTCGGCGCCGTGCATCGCCTCGACGATCGTCTTCATATGCTTTTCGGATCTGCCATCGACCTCCCACGACATGGCAAAATCCGCGTCCGGCAGCACCGAGCCGTCCTTTGCCGGCAGGTCGCGCACATGGCCGTAGCTGGCGACGACCTTGTAGTCGCTGCCGAGATATTTATTGATGGTCTTCGCCTTTGCCGGCGATTCGACGACGACGACTTTCATGGCCCCACTCGGTAAGAGGGCATTTGAGCAAAGAAGTACGCGATAATCGTGGCTATCCTCATGCCGACGCCGTCTCGCTATTTACGCAACGCAGTCCCGCGCTGACCGTGATTGGATAAATCAGCGACTCGAGCGGCACGGTCATGTTCTTGCAGACCACAAAATCGGCGCTCAGCGCAGTGACACAAGATTGCCGGGGTGACGTTCGACCCGCCCCGACAGTTCCAGTTCGAGAAGCAGCGTGGCAACCGCGGAAGCTGTCAATTGGCACTGGCGCACCAATTCGTCAACCGCGACCGGCGTCGGTCCCAGTCTCTCGACGATCATGTCGAGCGCATCCTCATCCGCCGCCGGCTCGCCGGCGCCGCCCGGTGGCGCGTGCAGCGGCCACCGCTCGCCGATCGGCAATGGCGGCGGTGTCCGCGGGCGCGGCGGTGGCGCGTCCTGCACCAGCGGCCCAAGCTGGGTCAGCACGTCCTCGGCGGTTTCGGTCAAGCTGGCGCCGCGGCGCAGCAAATCGTTGGCGCCGCGACAGCGCGGGTCGAGCGGCGAGCCGGGCACGGCGAAGACTTCGCGCCCTTGTTCGAGCGCGTAGCGCGCGGTGATCAGCGAGCCGGAGCGCGCCGCCGCCTCGACCACCAGCACGCCCAGCGCCATGCCGGAAATGATCCGGTTGCGGCGCGGGAAATGCCGCGCCTGCGGCTCGCTGCCGAGCGGCAGCTCGGCGACGATCGCTCCGTGCCGGCGCAGCGCGTCGTGGAGGCCGCGGTTTTCTTCGGGATAGACAATGTCGACGCCGCCGGCGACGACTGCGGCGGTGCCGGTTTCGAGCGCTCCCAGATGCGCCGCAGCGTCGATGCCGCGCGCCAGCCCCGAGACGACGACGAGCCCGCCCCGGCCGAGACCGGCGGCGAGCTCGCGGGCGAGCCGCCTGCCGTTGGCCGAGGCGTTACGCGCCCCGACGATCGCCACCATCGGCCGGTCGAGCCATTCCCGCTGACCGAGCACGCTCAGGATTGGCGGCGCGTCTTCGACCTGGGCCAGCGCATTCGGGTAGCCGGGCTCGCCCCAGCAGACGATCAGGCCGCCGATGCGGTGGAGTGCCGTCAGCTCGGCTTCGGCCGCGGCCCGGGTCGTCGCGGTGACGGTGCGGGCGCGTTCGCCGCGGCGGGCCAGGCGCGGCAAGGCTTCGAGTGCCGCGCGGGCCGAGCCAAAGCGGCGCAGCAGCGCGTAAAAGCTGATCGGGCCGATCGACTCGGTGCGGCTGAGGCGCACCCAGTCGAGGCGCTCTTCGGGATCGAGCTCGCGCGCGGCCAGGATGGTCTCAGCCTTTCCGGAACGAGATCCGGTGTTCCCGGCCGGCGATCAGGCGCCGGACGTTGGCGTGATGGCGCAGGATGATCAGCAACGCGATGACCGCGACCAGGATTGCCGTCGCGCTATCGGCGAGAAACGGGGCGATCGCCGCGCTGATCGCGGCGGCGACCAGCGCCGCCAGCGACGAATAACGGGACACCAAGGCGACCACGAGCCAAATCAGCGCCGCGCTCAATGCTATCGGCCAGGCGAGTGCTGCCAACACGCCGAGCGCCGTCGCCACCCCCTTGCCGCCGCGAAAGCCGAGCCAGACCGGAAACATGTGGCCGAGCACCGCGCACAGCCCGGCCGCCAGCGCCGCCGGCTCGCCCCAATGCCGGCCGATCGCCACCGCTGCCCAGCCCTTGCCGACATCGAGCAGCAGGGTCATCGCCGCCAATCCTTTGCTGCCGGTGCGCAAGACGTTGGTGGCGCCGATATTGCCCGAGCCGATCCGGCGGATGTCGCCATGGCCGGCAAATCGGCTCGCGACCAACCCAAACGGGATCGAGCCCAAGAGGTAGCCGATGATCGCAGCTAGGATCGGCGTGGTCATCCTCGGTGATCCGGCATTGGCGCTTTCTGTCCGCCATCGAGGGCGGAGAGGGCGAACTGCGCGATGTCAGAAAGGCTTCCCATTTACTGCTCGCGCGGAAAAATCGTACGGCCGTCGACCATCGTGCGGACGACGCGGCCCTCGACCGGGCGGCCGTCGAACGGCGCGTTCTTCGATTTCGAGCGGAATTCGTCGGTCGAGATATGCCACGACAGATCCGGATCGAACAACACCAGATCGGCGGCCGCGCCTTTCGCCAGGCGCCCGATCGGCAGCCGCAAAATATCCGCCGGGTTGCGGGTCAGCCGCGCGATGACCTCGAGCAGGCCGAGATGGCGGTTGTGATACAGTTCGAGCGATAACGGCAGCAGGGTTTCGAGCCCGACGATCCCGTAGGCCGCCGAGCTGAAGGGCAGCCGTTTCGAATCCTGGTCCCACGGCGCGTGGTCGCTGGCGATCGCGTCGATCGTTCCGTCGCGCAGCCCTTCGACGACCGCGCGGCGGTCCTGTTCGCTGCGCAACGGCGGCGACAGTTTGGCGAAGGTCCGATAATCGCCGATTGCCGTCTCGTTGAGCGCGAAATAAGGCGGTGCGGTGTCGCACGTCACCGCCAGCCCCCGCGCCTTGGCACGGCGGATGGCCTCGACCCCGGCCGCGGTCGAGAGATGCGCGGCGTGGTAGCGCGCGCCGGTGATCTCCAAGAGGCGCAGGTCGCGCTCGATCATGATGACTTCGGCCACCGCCGGGATCGCGGCGAGGCCGAGCCGGGTGGCGATCTCGCCCTCGTTGACCTCGCCGGCGCCGCCAAGGCTCGGCTCTTCCGGGTGCTGCACAACCAACAGGTCGAAATTCGCGGCATAGGACAGCACCCGGCGCATGACGAGCGCGTCGGCGACCGCCTTCGTCCCGTCGGTGAACCCGACAGCGCCGTTCGCCGCCAACAGCCCCATCTCGGTTAGTTGCTTGCCGGCAAGCCTCTTGGTCGCGGCGGCATAGGTATGGATCTTGGCGAGCCTGACCTCACGCGCACGGCGGGCGAGAAATTCGACGACCGAGACATCGTCGACCGGCGGGTCGGTGTTGGGCAGCGCCACCATCGTCGTGACCCCGCCCGCCGCCGCCGCTTGCCCGCCGCTTTCGATCGATTCCATGTGCTCGGCGCCGGGCTCGCGCAATTGCACGCGCATGTCGACGAGACCGGGTGCCAGGCACAGCCCCTCGGCCTCGACTAACTCCGCAGCGGAGGCAGCGATGATTCCGCCGGCAGCAGCGATCCGCTCGCCTTCGATCAACAGGTCGCCGATTGCGTCGAGCCCGCTCGCGGGGTCGAGGAGCCGGGCGCCGCGGATCAGGGTCCGCGCTGCACCCGCGGCGACGGCGGCGCGCTCGCTCACGGCAAGGGCGGCCCGTTGGCGAGATCGCGGGCCAGGATCTCGAGGCAGGCCATGCGGACCGCGACCCCCATCTCGACCTGATGGCGGATCAGGCTGCGGTCGATGTCGTCGGCGACCTCGCTGCCGATCTCGACGCCGCGGTTCATCGGGCCGGGATGCATGATCAGCGCATCGGGCTTGGCGGCGCGCAATTTGTCGTAGTCGAGCCCGAAAAAGTGAAAATATTCGCGGCTCGACGGCACAAACGAGCCGTGCATGCGCTCGCTCTGCAGCCGCAGCATCATCACGATGTCGACATCGGCGAGGCCGTTCGCCATGTCGTGAAACACCTCGACGCCGAGCCGTTCGATCGCCGCCGGCAGCAAGGTGCGGGGCGCCACCACCCGCACCCTGGCGCCCATCGTGTTCAGCAATGCGATGTTCGAGCGGGCGACGCGGCTGTGTAACACGTCGCCGCAGATTGCCACGGTCAACCCGCCGAGCCGGCCCTTGCGGCGGCGAATCGTCAGCGCGTCGAGCAATGCTTGGGTCGGGTGCTCGTGGCTGCCGTCGCCGGCGTTGACGACGGCGCAATCGACCTTTTCCGACAGCAGCTGCACGGCCCCCGATTCGGGATGGCGCACGACCAGCACGTCGGGGTGCATCGCGTTCAACGTCATCGCCGTGTCGATCAGGGTCTCGCCCTTGACCATCGAGCTGACCGCGACGGCCATGTTGATGACGTCGGCGCCGAGCCTCTTGCCGGCGACCTCGAACGAGGTGCGGGTGCGGGTAGAGTTCTCGAAAAAGCAGTTGATGATCGTGCGCCCGCGCAACAGCGAGCGTTTTTTCTCGGCCTGGCGGTTCAGCTCGACATAGCCGTCGGCGAGGTCGAGAAACTGTTCGATCTCCGCCGGCGACAAGCCCTCGATGCCGAG
>DATMKU010000355.1:0-4631 GCA_035570935.1 Allostellaceae bacterium | reverse complement strand
AGACGCTTGCGGAACAGCGCATGGCCGGCGGCATCCGCCCCGTGCGCCTGGAAGACGTGCTTCGCGATGTCCAGCCCGATCGTGATAGTTTGTTCCACGGACGCCTCCTTCAGTGACAACTCGACACCGTCACCTTGGCACACCAGATGCCGTCGGGGGGCGTCCACCCCATCACCCATGACCAGCTCGCCAACCTCTTCCCCCGCCGCCGAGAACACGACACCGCCGCCAATCTCCGTTCCGGCCGGACCCAGGCCTTCGCCACCTGGGCCGATGTCACCGGCGGCGTGGCGATGGCGGCATAATCACCCATATCGCCGGGTATCGCTCATCGCACTTTCCGCCGATCTGTAGATCCCAAGTTGACGGTGCCGTCTGTAATTCGATTTAACGCCGATCCCGAGAGAATTCCCTACCTGCTCGCATCAGCAGCCGAAAGCCCTGGAAATTACCGGGTGATGCCGTTGGTTGCATTCTTTTCGCGCAACGCCACCAGCAAAGGTTGCATCTGGCCGCTGTTGCGCTGGATGACCGAGACCATGTCAGAACGCTGCAATTTGGCCATGTCGATGCCATTGACGATCACGTTAGTCACCTTGTAACCAGCGGCAGTCGGATTGAGCCGCCAGTCCACCTTGAGGGGGGCCACGCCGTTTATCTGACTAATCACGATAACCCCGTCCTGATCGGACTGGCTGCCGAGCACCGTGAAGCTTTGAGCTTCGATCTGCCCTAGCGGAAGGGAATAAGTGATGACGACGTAATCTTCGTAGCGGTTGATGAACTCCTGCCGCTGCTCGGTGGTCGCTTGTTGCCAATAGGGTCCAAGCGCGGCACGGGCGCAGGCCTCCGTGTCAAAATATTGGCGATACAGTTGGCGGAAGCGCCATTGTTGAGCCGCGGCCGTTTCCCCCTCCTGCATCGCCGCGAGCGCGCGGTGTTCCAGATTGGCGACAAAACTCTCCGGGCTCTCGGCGGTTATATTGCGCGCACCCAACCTCGCTCGGTCGCGTACTGAGACCAGAGGGGCGTGGTCGCGACGGCATTTCCCGCCATGGGAAGTACAGCTGGTCCTAACCCGGTTTGCCCCGATCTTGCCGCGAACCACCGTAGCGATCAACACAGCCAGAGAGGCCGACCTGATCCGCACCTGGCTCCGGTGGGCAACTGCAGCTGCTCGCGGCCCAGCAACGACGGCGGGTTTGAAACCGGAGCAGCAGGCATCATGGGCCGCGCCGGCCTGCGCCGTCGCCGTGCCGAGTATCATCCCCGAAAATGCGGCGGCAATCGTAAACAGCGTCGATTTCATCGATTGTCCCCCAGCGATGTCCCCACCGGTCGCTACTCCGAGATTATTATCGGTGTGGTAGGTGTTTTCTACTTAAAGTTACGAACTCTGACCTTCTTTATCCGTGTTGCGCGGTACAGGCGGGTTGATGTGCTTGCTTCGGCGCCGTTTTTTGGGATTCCCGCCCCCGCCGGCCGCATGAGCGGCGGCACCCTGGGGGTGGACGCCTCGAAAAAGCTTGAACCCGCGGAAGCGGAGATCCCGCGCGCTGCCCCGCGGCCGGTTCAGAGCGCCTGACGCATTGATCGCCTCTTTGTCGGAAGACGCGTTCCGATCTTCGGCGTGACAAGCAAGGATGCGCCGTACCCGATCGAGTTGACGTTCCTTGAGGCCGGGTCAGCACAGTGTTCGACCGTGTCGACGCACCCCGCATAGGAGCGAGCCTTTGGCGTTTGATCGTTCGAACAGGAAGCGAGCTTTGTCGGCACGAGAGGGGCTGGCGGTTGTGCTGAAATGAGCCGTCATCGCTGACGAAGGCGCCTGAACCAAGGCTCTCCTTGACGGCTTGGGACCATCTCTCCTCTGCGGCCTGGTGCTGGCGGATCAAGCGCCGCGATGCGCTCGCTGGTGCTCGCCGGCCTCGATCCCGCAACCGCCGGTCTGCGACTTTCTTCCCCTGCGCGGCGCGCATTCCTCGCGCGACAAGAAACTCTCGCCCGGCCGTCCTTCGCGGTGCTGCGGGCCGTCCGTCGTGGCGCTGTCGACCGCCATCAGGCCACGATGGGCGCGGTCCTGAAACAGCAGTCAAGGAGGTCACCATGGCTCAGATCGGCACTTTCACCCGCGGCGACGACGGCACCTTCACCGGCACCATCCGCACCCTCTCGCTCAACGTCAAAGCGCGGTTCGTCCCGATCGAGCCGTCGTCAAACGACAAGGCCCCGGCCCTGCGCGTCTTCGCCGGCCCCATCGAGATCGGCGCCGCCTGGAAGCGGACCTCGAAGGACAACACCGTCTATCACTCGGTGAAACTCGATGACCCGTCCTTCCCAGCCCCGATCTTCGCGAACCTGGTCGAGGTCGAAAGCGGCTACGCGCTGGTCTGGTCGCGCTGAACCGGCCGCTGCAGCGCCGCGCTGGGCGCGGCGCTGCAGCTCCACCCCTCCGAATTATCCGGAGCAATCGTTGGCTGCCGGACGCACAAACCCACGGCTCAAGCTCCGCCGCTCCGCATAACGCTCAACTCCGCATATTCTCGGGGTTATGCGGCGCACTGCATAACCCCGACGATCGCGCGAACTGGCTGCGCTGCCGCCTCGTCAAGTCAAGCTCGAGCGCCCGGCCGAGGACGGCGCCACCCACATCGTGCTGTGGGAGCCGCGCGACCGCTAACAGCGACGCCCGCCGCGGGTCACTGCGGCGGGGCCCAGCCTTCTTATAATTATACCCGCGTTGAGGGCGAAAGCCCGCCCGGAGTTAGCCCACGCCGGCTCTGAGCCGGCGGCACCGATCGCGAAGCGCGCCGCCGGATGATTGGCGTTGACTGCGCCGCCATCGGCCGGAAAGCGCGCGACGGCGCGTTTGTTGCGCTTAACGAGCCATGCCAGTCCGACCGCGCAACGGGGCGGTTGTACGCGGTTTGCCGCCAAGGCATTCCGGCGACCTGTTGTCGCAAATCGAGTGGCGCTTGCTGCGGCTGCGGGCAGAACCTACACCCTCGGTGCGGCAATAATTGACGCGAAGGATCGGAACAGGATGGATGCCAATCAACTGCGCGCGCTGCAGGCGCCCTTGAAGAAGCGGTATCGCGAGCAGCCCGAAACCGCGCGGATTCCGGCGCGCGCCGAAGCGATGCTGGACCTGGACCGCGTCACCTACCAGGTGCGCTCATGGGCCGGCGAGACCGCGGCCGGCCTTCACCCGGCCGCCGGCCGCGACGGTAGCCTCGCCTGCTCGGCCGACATGCTGCTCGAGGCGCTGGTCGCTTGCGCCGGTGTCACGATCAGCGCCGTCGCCACGGCGATGGGCGTCTCGCTGCGCGGCGGGCGGGTGATCGCGGAGGCTCATTGGGACGCGCGCGGCACGCTCGGCGTCGACCGCGAGATCCCGATCGGTCTCACCGACATCGCGCTGACCTTCGAATTGGATACCGACGCCGATGCGGCGACGGTGCAGCGGCTCGTGGAGACCAGCGAACGGTTCTGCGTCATCACCAGACATTGCGGACAACGCCGCGACTGTCGGTTGCACACCGGATCATTGCTGGCGTCTGATAACATCCCGCGCTGCGCTAAGCTCACCAACGTCCTTTCCTAAGGCGAGACGGATCCCTATGCCTTCTAGCCTGGTCAGAGGACGTCCTTGAGCGGATGGTTGTGGCGCAATTCGTCGAGCTCGACATATTCTTCGAGGCTTTTGAGCGAGGCATGGCCGGAAAACTGCTTGAGCCGCGCGATATGTACGCCTTGGGCGACCCCGCTTGAGATGGCACCCCGCCGCAAACTGTGCCCGGCAAAGGCAGCAGCGTCGAGCCCGGCGAGCCCTGTCCATTTCTTGACGACGAGCGCGATCGAATCGGTGTCGATCGGGTTGCTGCCAAGCCGGTAATGGTCGGCGCCCGGCTTTCGCTTCGCACCCTGGCGCACCCGTGGCGGCGGCAGACGCCACAGCCGGCGAAACAGCGGCCCCTCGCTGATCTCAGCGGCCGCGAGCCAGGCTTCGAGGGCTCTGACCGGGCACAGATCGGTCTTGCCGACCGGCAGCCAGACAGTCGTGCCATGGGCCTCCTGGTCGTTCTTGCGCCACGGCAGCAACAATGTGATGCCGTCCTCGTGACGGGTCAGCGCCGCAATATCGAGCCCCGCCAATTCCGAGGGCCGCAGCGCCGCGGCAAAGCCGACGAGCAGCAAGGCGCGGTCGCGGAGCCCTGGCAGGGTGTCGGGGATTTCCCGCATCGCGGCGCGTAACGGGTCGAGCACGAGGGCCGTTTTCTTGCGCAAGGGCCGGCGATGGGCCCGACGGATGCCGGCAAAGGTCGCCGAAACGAGCGGTGAAGCGGTCGGCGGCGGGTAGCCGGCCAACAGGTGCAGATAGCGCAACGCAGCGTGGCGCAGCCGCAAGGTGTTGACCGCGAGGCCCCTGCCCGCCTCGGCCGCGAGAAACGCCGCGACGGTCGCGGGCGCGGCCGGCAATGCGGTCTGCCTATGCATCGCGCACCATTCGGTGAAGGCCGCCACACCGGCACGGTAGGCCCGCCTTGTGTTGTCGGCGCGCGCGGCGCGGCGATAATCGGCGGCGGCGGCCTCGGCTTCGGCGAAGCTCAGCGCCGGCGCCGGCAGGTCGA
>DATMKU010000354.1:0-2438 GCA_035570935.1 Allostellaceae bacterium | reverse complement strand
CCAACGCCTTCTTTAATCGCGCCGGTCACCTTTTTGGCGCTTCCGGCAATGCGGTCCTTGTCCATTTCTCGGTTTCCTCTGTTAACTCGTCGGTCGAAAAACAAGCTGCGGCAACCCGGAGTTCCGAAAAACCTCGGCGATAGTCCGACAGGCCGCGCCGATGTCACGCTCGCGTGCCAAACGGCGGGGAGCCAATTCCCCGGGTGAATGTTAAAGTATCAGATTACCGCTTCGGGCCGGTCGGCGGCTATCCCCGGGGGTGCGGTCGGCAGGCGTCGCGGGAGCGGCGCCGAACGTGGCGCGGCGTTCGACGGGCATCCTTCACCCAATCGCATTGGCTGCGGGGAGATACACCTGAAATGGCCGATGTGCCGCCCGGCGCCGAACGTGGCCGCAGCGATGACCAATCGCGCGGCGTCACGGGCATGCTGACTTTTCTGACCTTGACCCTGGTGGTCGCGGCGCTCTATTTCGGCCGCGAAGTGCTCGTCCCTTTTGCGCTCGCGGTGCTGCTGAGCTTTATGCTGGCGCCCGCGGTTCATTGGCTGCGACATCTGCGGGCGGGCCGGGTTGCCGCGGTCGCGGTCACCGTGCTCGTCGCGTTCCTCGCCATCTTTGCATTCGGTGCCGTCATCGCCGAGGAAATGTCGCAACTCGGGCCGGCGCTGCCGGAATACCGGCACAACATCGAGTCGAAGCTGCGCACGCTCCCCAAGGCGATACCGCTGCAGCGCGTCGCCGCGGCACTTCACCAGGCGACCGCAGATTTGCGGCGATCCGAAGCACCCGCCGCGAAGCCGCAGGCGCCGGCCGCGAATGCCGGCAAGGCCGCGGCCGAACCGGCGGCACCGCTCCCGGTCGAGGTCGTGCAGCCCGAGCTGACGCCGGCGGAGATCGCCAAGACCGTGATCGGGCCTTTGCTGCAACCGCTGGCAACGGCTGGGCTGGTCGTCGTCCTGGTCATCTTCATCCTGCTGGAGCGTGAGGAGCTGCGCGACCGCGTGCTCAGGCTCGTCGGCAGCGGCGACCTGCACCGCACCACCGAGGCGATGAACGAGGCGGCCGGGCGGGTCAGCCGCTATCTGCTGTCGCAACTCTCGGTCAATGCCGTCGAGGGTACCTTGATCGGGGTCGGCCTGGCGGTCATCGGCATCCCCAATGCCGCGCTGTGGGGCATCCTCGTGATATTGCTGCGCTTTATCCCCTATCTCGGCATCGTCGTCGCCGCCGCCTTTCCGCTGGCGCTCGCCATCGCCGTCGACCCCGGCTGGTGGCTGCTGGCGTGGACGGCGCTGCTGTTCGTGGCGACCGAGCTCGTCGTCGCCAACGTGGTCGAGCCCTGGCTTTACGCCGGCAGCACCGGCCTGTCCTCGATCGCGGTGATCATCGCGGCGGTGTTCTGGACCTGGCTGTGGGGGCCGATTGGGTTGCTGCTATCGACCCCGCTGACCGCCTGCCTGCTCGTTCTCGGCCGGCATGTGCGGCAGCTGCGCTTTCTAGAAGTTATGCTCGGCAGCGAGCCGGTGCTGACGCCCGACGAAACCTTTTACCAGCGGCTGCTCGCCGATGATCCCGAGGAGGCGACGGAGCAGGCCGAGGAGTTCGCCAAGGAAAAATCGCTCGACGAGTTTGCCGAGGAGGTCGCGATCCCGGTGCTGGCGCTGGCGCAGGCCGACAGCGACAGCGGGATCCTGCCCGCCGAGCGGCGGGCGACGGTCAAGGTGGGCTTTGCCAAGATCCTCGAAAACCTGTTCGACGACGCGGTTGTCGAGGAGGACCCGGCAGCCGAAGGCGGCGTCAAATGGCGCGAAACAGGGTTCGTCGTCTGCATGGCCGGGCGCAACGAGCTCGACGAAGCAGCGGCGATGCTGCTCGCGTGCCTGCTGCGGGCGCGAGGCCATTCCGCCTACGTCTTTCCCGCCGATTCGCCGGCCGCGCTGGGCGGGCATCGGGTCCCGCTGCGAGACGCCGCGATCGTCTGTCTGTCGTTGATCAGCACCAGCTCCGCGGCCCGCGCGCGGCACATCGTTCGCCGAGTGCGGCGGCGCGCGCCCCGGGCCCGGATCGTTGTGGGCTTCTGGGGGCTCGGCGCCGAGGATGCCTTGCCAGCGGATGCGCAGGCCGCCAGCTCGGCCGATGCGGCGGTGGCGACGCTCGCCGACGCGATCGCCGATGTCGAAAGCCGAATGGGAACTGCACTACTCTCCGCGACCGCACGCGGAGAGACGCTATCGCCCGACCGGGGGATGCAGGCTCAGGCCGGCTGACCGCGGTCGAGCCGCCGGCGCAATGCCGCCGCGACGCGGAAGGCGGCCGGGTTCAAGGTGATCGAAATCAGCGCGCCGGCGAGGAGCAGATTCTGACCCTCGACGCTGAGCAGGCCGAGCGAAGTGCCGAGAGCGGCGAGCATAAACGAAAATTCGCCGATCTGCGCGAGG
>DATMKU010000353.1:0-9349 GCA_035570935.1 Allostellaceae bacterium | reverse complement strand
TGGGATTTTGTCTCCAATACATTAAAGGTCTGGAATGTTAATCTATCATTAGAAAAAGAGCAACGCGAGCCACCTAATAAAACCAAAACGAGTGTATCGGAGGATTGTGGCATATCGCCCAATCCTGGCGAAATAAACGATCCGACGAGAGCTATGGAAGCTTATCTCGATGCGTGGGATGCATTTCCAGATTATTACTCGCAGGTTAGTTTGAAGGTTTCTTTTCCCGCTCTCGCAAACCATCCCGCTGAGGTTACCATTCCCGCTTTCGGATCCGGCGCTGCCCCCCCTTTCGTGACCATCAACGCTCGCACTCCCGCTTCCGTTACGGTGCCCGCTTTCCTGTCCTCTGAGACACACCCGCCTTGCTTCGTGCCCAGGCGTCTGGGCGGCGGGATAACAAACGCGGGTCTCGCTGAATCATATGGATTGCTTTATCCAAATAAAGATCAAGTATGGTCCTGGATGCGGAATGGCGTTTCGCCAACCTGTAGAGAATATCAACTTCCTAATATTCTTATAGATCGGGACAGACCGCCGAGGACACCTCCACAAAGTCTTATATTTAGGCGATGGCTGTTTTGGAGGGACGCTGGTGGGCACTGGAAACCCTATGAACCAGCCGTCCCACCTGAATATTTGGGAAAATATGGAAACCACGATTTTTGGACAACGAATCGCGCATGCCTCGCTGACTTTGTCGTCCTTACGATCAACGCGACGGCCAATTCCCATGCCGCGGCGCAGAACGCCCCAAAGCAAACTGGGACCACGCCAGCATCCGCCGGCGGGCCTTGAGCGGTCTGCTTGGTCTGGAGAGCTCGCAGGTCATTATAGAAAGGACGATGTCGATTGTGGACATTACGGGCGTCGCCGATCCCTCAGTGATCGCCCGAGAGATGCCGAGGATGACTGGCCATTGACCGGGCTGGCGGACATCGTGATCGCCGCAGACGCCGGCGTATAGAGATCAGCCGAGCAGTTTTTTGAGGCGGGCGGCGATCTCGGCGGGCGGGTCCTCGCCGGTGAAGGAGGCGGTGAAACGGCCTTTCGGGTCCATCACATAGATGATCGAGGTGTGGTCCATCGAATAGTCGCCGCCGGCCTCGGGGTGCTTGGCGTAGTAGACGCGGTATTCATTGGCCGCCTGTGCGATCGCGGCGTCATTGCCGGTCAAGGCGAGGATCGGCGCGCCAAAGGCCGCGACATAGTCCTTCAAGGCCTGCGAGGTGTCGCGCTCGGGGTCGATCGTGATGAAGACCGGGCGCACCTCCTTTTTCTCGATGCCGAGGTCGTCCAATGCCAGGGCAATGTTGTTGAGCGCGGTCGGGCAGGCGTCGGGGCAATGGGTATAGCCGAAATAAACGAGGAGCCACTTGCCCTCGAGATCGGTGTTGGTGACCATCCGGCCGTTCTGGTCGACGAGCTTGAACGGGCCGCCGATGGCACTGCCGAGCAAAGTCCCGGCGGCACCCCGCGGATTGCCGTGCAATTCGAGCGCGACAAAGGCGCCCGTCCCGAGGATCGCGAAGCCGGCGAGCAATGCCGCCGCCAGCACCAGGTGCGACCGAGGCCGCGGCGGCCGCTGTGCCACGCCATCCGAGATATCGCCGCCATCCATGACCGCACCTCCGCTATTTTAATGCACCGCGGCGGGGGCGGGCCCCGCGGCACCCACCTTTTCGACCGCGACCTCGACCGTGCGCGTCCCGGCCTTGGCAAAGGTCAGGGCCAGCGGGAAGGATTGCCCCGCCGTCAACGGCTTTTTGAGCCCCACCAGCATGATGTGCATGCCGCCCGGCGCCAACGTCACCTTTTGACCGGCGGGGATGTCGACGCCGGCGATCGGCCGCATCTTCATGACCATGCCCGACATCGACATCGTGTGCAATTCGGCCTTGTTTGCCACCGGTGTCGACGCGGCGACAAGCCGGTCGGCGGTCGGCGACTCGATCGTCGCATAGGCGGCGCCGGTCGTGGATTTGCCAGGGGTCGCCCGCGCCCAGGCATCGCTGACCGCGAGCGGCCCGGTCTGCGCCGGCGCCGCCGCCGCCATCAAGGCCAACCCCGCCGCAAAAAACACGATCCCGATCGCCCTCATCGCATCCCTCCACAGCCATGACCCGCCGCGCATCAGCATAATTCCCCGGGGAGCATAATTTCTCGGGCTGGCGGCCGAGCGGGGCGTTTTATCGCGCCTCGCCCCGAATGGCGGATTTCCCCGGCATCTCGGCGAGAGCCGCGCAGGCATGGGGCAGGTTGCCGACCAGCAACGGCTTGGCGTGCGACGGCGGCGGATGCAGCGCCTCCGGGGTGAACCACCAGGCGAGCTCCTTGCCGCAGCCGTCGCCCGCCGGCGGCGGCGCCTGGTCGCGGCATTGGGGCTCTCCGGGCGGGCATGCGAGGCGCATGTGGAAATGGTAATCATGGCCCCACCAAGGCCGAATCTTGGCGAGCCAGCCCCGGTCGGTCCCGGCCTCACGGCACAATTCGCGCTTGATCGCCGGGTTGACGAAGATCCGCGCCACGTCGGGCTCGCGCGCCGCCGCGCGGTACATCTTGAGATAGGATGAATTCCACACCGCAGGGTTCACCGCCAGACCATCGGCGGCGACGACATCGGTCGCGGACATCTCGTCCCGCTCGGCGGGGGTAAGCCTGCGGTTCGGCATCGGCGTCAGCCAGATATCGGCGTCGAGCCCGATCTGGTGCGAGCCGTGGCCGGTCAGCATCGGGCCGCCGCGCGGCTGCGCGATGTCGCCGATCAAGAACCCGGGCCAGCCGGCTGCGGCCGCCAATTTCGCCGAGAGACGCTCGATAAACGCAATCAATACTGGATGCCCCCAGGCGCGGTCGCGCGACGGGCGCATGACCTGCCAGTTCGGTCCATCGGCCGGCAGCTCGACCGCACCGTCGAGACAGCCGCGCTCATAGGCGCCAATCGCTTGCGCGCGCCCCGGCGCCGGCGTCGTCTCCAGGCCAAAGACGCGCTGCGCCGCGTCCGGCGGCAGCTGCGCCAATAGCGCCGCGCGGTGCGCCGCCTCCTCGGCCACATTGTCCTGCGCCATGGCACTCCCGCTCAGAACGCACCCTATTGCGATCCCGAGGAAGAGTGCGGCTATGCGCATTCGCATCAATCCTTTAGATAACCTTATTTGGATCGTCGCCCCCGAGAGCGGGGGTCCAGGGCAGGCGTGAAAGCATTGGACCCTGGGGTCCCGCTTTCGCGGGAAAGACGATTTCTTTGTGATTTGCTTGAGCCTCGCGCAAACGGCTGTAGCTGTCTACGCGCTTATTCCCCGGAATTGAGCCAGGTGTCGCCGGTCCAGCCGTGCTCGTCGTATTCGCCCATGCATTGGTCGACGAGGGCGGTCATCCGGTCCATCGTTCCGTTGCGGCGGGCACCGGTCAATGCCTGGATGCGGATGTCCTCGTGGTTGCCGGCGTAGTTGCGCTCGTAGAGCTCGTGGCGGCCGCCGAACTCGGTGCCGACCGCGTCCCACAGCAATTTCATGATCTTGATGCGCTCCTTGTAGCCGATGCCGTTCGAGCCGCGCACATAACGCTTTAGGTACGGGTCGATCGCCGGGTTGGCGAAATCCTTGACCGAAGAGGGCAGGTAGATCAATGCCGAGGCGACAATCTTGTCGATGATTTCCTTGATCTTGGAATAGGCGTCGGGCGCGAAGACGCGATAGGACAGCCCGGCTTCGAGATTGGGCAATAATGCGTCGCCGACCCAGGGCTGCGGATTGGTCGCCATGGCATTGGACAGCGACCAGAACAAATTTCGCCACGAGACGATCTCGCCGAGTAGCGCCTGGTTGCCGCGGAACTCGTCGCCGCCGGTCGCGTGCAACGCCTTCGCCACCAGCCCGCAGATAAAGTCGAGCTTGACCGCGAACCGGGTGCAGCCCTGAAAGCAAAAGCCGTTCAGAAAGCCGGAGCGCGGGTAAAAGCTCAGGATCTTTTCCGGGTCGCGGTGGACCAGCACGTTTTCCCAAGGGATCAGCACATTGTCGAGGACAAAGATCGCGTCGTTCTCGTCAAAGCGCGAGGATAGCGGGTAATCGTAGGGCGAACCCAAGGTATTGGCGATGCGCTCGTAGGAATTGCGGCAGATCAGTTTTACCCCTGGCGCGTCCATCGGCAGGATGAACATGACCGCCAAATCAGGGTCTGAGGTCGCGGTCGCGGCGTTCTGGCCGAGAAAGTTGTAGTGGGTGATCGCCGCCGCGGTCGCCACCACCTTGGCGCCGGAAACGACGACCCCAGCATCGGTCTCGCGCTGGATCGTGACATAGACGTCCTTGACCTCGCTCGTCGGCCGGCCGCGGTCGACCGGCGGGTTGACGATCGCGTGGTTCATGAACAATACGTTCTCCTGGGCGCGGCGGTACCAGCTTCGCGCATTGGCGGCGAACTGGCCGTAATACTCGGCATTGGCGCCGAGCGTGTTCATCAGCGACGCCTTGTAATCGGGGGTGCGCCCCATCCAGCCATAGCTGAGGCGCGACCACTCGGCGATCGCCTGCTGCTGGGCGACGAGTTCCTCGCGCGAGCGGGCGACGCGAAAGTATTTGTGGGTATATCCGCCGGAGCCGGTGTCGGTCGGCGAGGTCAATACTTCCCTGGTCTTCGGGTCGTGCAAGGCATCGTAGAGGCGCGCCAAGGAGCGGACGGCATTGCGAAACGCCGGATGGACGGTGACATCGGCGACGCGCTCGCTGTCGATATAGACTTCGCGGCCGTCATGCAGGCTATCGATGTATTCCGCACCGGTAAACGGGCGCGGTTCGCTGGCGCGGATGCTGGCCTCCGGCGTCACGGTACTGCCTCCCTGCTCGTGATCGGTCGATGTCCGAGGGGATTTCGGCCGGTTTGTCCGCCCGGCCGGACGGCTTTGGCGGCGTGGCCCCGGCGGCTGGTCAAAAGTTTCGGCCTCGATCCGCCGGCCTTGGCTTTCGGCCAACCGGGTGATCGGCAGCCGATACCGGCCGGGGACGCCGCGCACCCGCCATTTGCGCAGTGCCTCGGCGGCGATGCCGAGGCTGTGCGCCGCCTGTTCGATAAAATCCCATTGCGCCGACACGCGCCAACTATCGGACATCATGTCCGGTTGCGCAAGTACGCGATGGTCACTTATCCCAAAACGGACAATCTGTCCAATGACTGGTAAGGTAGCCCTCGGGTCGGCCCGAAAGCCAACCCGCCCATATCCAAGCGCCCGCGCCCGCGGGAGCGACACGCTTCGCGGCAACCGTCGCCGACCCGGTCGGACACGGGCTTGACCGGCCCGCCGTGTCGCCCTGACGATCGGATGGCCGCTATCAGACGCCTCTCATCTCGAGGCGGTGGTGCGCTCCGCGGTCCGGATCGCCTGGTCGAACGCCGCCATGACCGCGGCATGCGACGAGCGGTCGTTCATCGTCTCGACATTGGTAAAACCGCGCGAGCGGGCCACATCGATCAATAGGGCGTGCGCCGACCAAGCGATGGCCGGGTCGTTCAGCCGTTTCGCCGCCGCCCGCAACGCGCCGACCGCACAGCGCTGTCCGCCGAACGACCGATAGGTGCGCCGGGTCCAATCTTTCGGGTCGGCGATCATCCCCCGCGCGTCCCGCAGCAGATCCACCACGCCGAGTTCCTGCTCCGCCGGGGTCGGCGCGCGCAGCATCGTCGGTGCAGCAGATTTTTTTGGGTGCAGCCGCGTGTGAAACCACAGCCGGCATCCATGCCGGCTCCATAGCGGGAAGAGTCCGGTATCGTATGGGGTCGTTGCGGGGAAATACGTACCATCGAACGGCATCGCGATCTCCTATCGTCTCCGTTACCAACCTCTCCGACGCCGCAGTCACGCGGCGTACACTTCCCCCACGACGCACGCGCGAAATCCGGCCGAGCCAAATTGCTTGCGGGCGAGCTGCGCGCGGCGACGCCGCGTTAACGGCGGCGGAGCCGGCATAGGCCCCGCCGTGTCGTTCGGCCCGGCGAGAGCCATCAGCCCCACGATAATTCTCGGGAGCTCATCCCCGCCAGGATGATTATCCCGAGGCCGCAAGCTGTCAATCTTCGAACGGTCATCATCGCCGGATCGACGCTCAGGCGACGGTCGCCAGGATAACGACCAGCAGAATACCGATCGTCGCGAGGTAAAAATTGAGGTCGCCCGACTGAAACACCGCAAGCCGGTCGGCGAGAAAGCGCACGGCTCGCGTCGTCGGCTCGAACAGGTATGGCCCGAAGATCGGCGCCACCTCGTGGGTGAAGACCAGCCGGGTCACAAAATAGCGCGCCCCGCTGGTCTCGCGCGCGGTCTCCTCGCGCGGCCGGTAGACAAAGCTGTAAAAAGTGCGCAACGCGTTGGCAAAGCTCAACGCCGTCGTCGAGGCGCGCGTCGGGTCGTGATCGCGCCCGCCATACCACACCGGCACCAGGCGCACCGGGAAGCGCCGGCTCGCCAGCAGCATCGTCAGCGGCAACAGCGCCAACAGCGGCATGACGATGATCAAGAGGCTCGGCGAAATGAAGGCGAAGGTGCCGGTCAACCGGATCGGCGATCCGGTACCTGGCACGAGGATCAGGCCAACGTTCATTTGTCCGGCGGTCGATGTCGCGAATTCTCGCGAGACCGCGAGATCGAGCGCCGACAGCCAATAGGGCATGCCGACGGCAAGCGCCAGCACCGCGAGCCCGAGGAGGCCGACCGCGATCGCGGTGCCCATCGGCAACCGGCCGCTCGGCCCGGCGACACGTCCCAAAAGACCGACGCCGATCAATTTGACAAACACGGCGAAGGCGACGGCCACGGTCAGGGCGAGGCCGGCGCCGGCCAATCCCAGGGTCAGCCGGCTGCCCAAACTCGACAGATGAAAGCCCTGGAACACAGTCTGAAAGATGTACCATTCGCTGACAAAGCCGGCTTGCGGCGGCATCGCCGCCAGACTCATCGCGGCAAAAACCGTGCCGACGCCGAACAGCAGCGGGGCGCGCCGCAACAGGTCGGTGTGGAGGATCGCGTAGGTTCCGGTGGCGCGAAAGACGCCGTCCGCCGCCAGGAACAACCCGCCTTTGGCAAGCGCGTGGCCGGCGAGATGCAACAGCGCCACGGTCCAGGCGAGGCTTGCCAATACCGGAAGGTGATCGCCGCGAAACATCAGCGAGGCACCGAGTGCCGCAACGGCGATCGCCGAATTCTCGGCCGATGACAGGCTGAGCAGTGTGCGCCAGTCCTCCTGCTGAAAGGCGTAGAGCGCGCTGAGGATCGCGCTCAGCACCGCGGCGGCGACGACAAATTCGCCAAGCCCGGTGGCGCCGACCGCCTGAACGCCGGGGAGCCATTCTAGCAGGCCGCGGCTCAAGCCGAAAAACCCCGCGTTCAAGACCACGCCCGACATCAATGCGCCGGAGGCACCGCTGCCGCTGCCATAGGCCGGGGGGAACCATTCGTAGAACGGCAGCAGTCCGAGCTTCGCGCCAAAGCCGATGACCAGCAAAACCACGACAAAGACCCGCATCGCGCCCGACAGCGACAGTGCCGCCATCGGAAACAATGCGAAGGACAGGCTGCCGGCCGCGTCCGCAAGCAATACCACCGCCAGCACCAGCGCGACCGCGCCGACCTCGAGCAAGGCCAGCATGAACAGGACCGAACGCCCGCCCGCCGGCGACAGCCTTTCGCCGAGCAGCATCACCGCGCCGCCAAAGCTCATGACCTCCCAGGCGACGAGGAACGCGGCGCCGTTGTCGAGGCCGAAGACGCCGAGCGCACCGACGAGACTCAGCGCGGCACCGAACAGCCACTGGCTGCGGCCCTGCGTCGCCGGGCTCGCCAGCCAGCAAGCGAGGACCGCCGGTGCGAGGCCAAAGCCCATCAGCCACAGCGCGGCGGGCGCCAGGCGAAAGCCGACGGCGTCGCCGGCGAGCCGCGTCGGCAGCAGGACGGCATCCGTTCCCCCCGGCAGGGCCAGTAGTGCCGTGGCAATGCCGCAGAGCGCGCCCAGCACCAACAAGCCCCGCGCCGCGACGCCGAGGCGGCCGGTCAGCGCCGCGGCAGCGGCGGCGAGCCACGATGCCAAAGCCGCGGCCAGCAGCTCATTCGGCAAGGCGGCCTCCGGCGACGCGCTGCTCCTTGCGGCGCAAGAACATCAGCAGCGCCTCGATCATCGCCGCCGGGTTGGGCGGGCAGCCGGGCAGATAGATGTCGACCGGCAGGATCCCGTCGAGACCGTGTCCGCTGGCATAGCCGCCGGCCGCGATCCCGCCCGACACGGCGCAGGTGCCGGTCGCCAAGACCCAGCGCGGCTCCGGCATCGCCTCAAAGGCGGCGCGCAACGGCGCTTGCATAGCGTAAGTCACCGGACCCGTGACCAGCAGCAAATCGGCAAAACGCGGCGAGGCGGTAAAAAAGACGCCGAGCCGGTGCAGGTTGTAGAATGGGTTGTTGAGCGCCTGCAGCTCGGATTCGCAGCCGTTGCACGAGCCGGCGTCGACGTGGCGGATGTGCAGGCTGCGGCGGAAGGCGGGGACGGGGCCTGAGACGGGGGCAGCGACCGCTTCGGAGGCCGGGGGCTCGGGTTGCCACACCAGGTCGTCGCGCCGGAGCACGCCAAAGGCCCAGTCCGCGGACGGAGCCATGGCGCCGGTCGGGCAGGCTTCGGTGCACAATTGGCAGACGACGCAGCGCCCGTAATCGACTTCGAGCGCCGGGCCGGCGCCGCCGGCATCGCCGAGCGTGATCGCCCGGGTCGGACAGGCCTCGGCGCATTCGGCGCAGCCCTCGCGGCAGAGTTCGGGATGGTAGCGGGGCATGCCGAGCACCCCTGCCTGACCGTCGCCGCCCTTGCCTAGGGGCCACGCCGTCGTCGCCTTGCCTTCCCGCAATCCGAACAAGGTCCACAGGCGCATCGTCGTCCTCTAAGCAAAGGTCTGTTGATCGGAACACACATGCGCGGACTGCCGAAACCGCACTCCCTCTCCGCCCCTGGGGGCGGAGAGGGCTGGGGTGAGGTGGGGGCTTCCACAGCGCCCGCCGACAGCCACCTCACCCTCCCATTGCATCGCAATGGGCCCCTCCCTCTCCCCCCTGAAGGGCGGAGAGGGGAATCGTGGGCTCATTTGCACAAGTCGGCCTAGCGATCGCAGCCGGCGATGGTCAGACCAAAGCTCGCCTCGTTGATCACGTAATCCATCATGTTTGTGCCGTGCACGGTGAACGGGAACACGCGCCAGTTGGAAAACGACGGCGACTTGATCTTGACCCGCGCCAGCATACCGCCCCGGTCGAGATGGACGGCGTAGAACAACGTCCCGCGCGGCGTCTCGCACCAACCCAGGCCCTCCGCGCCGG
>DATMKU010000352.1:0-7876 GCA_035570935.1 Allostellaceae bacterium | reverse complement strand
GATGGGCCTCGAGGCCGTCGGGGTCGTCGCTGTAGCGCGCCAGGTAATTGCGGTCGGCGTAGCCTTCCTTGAACAGCACGTGCATCACCGCACAGGCGAGGGCACCATCGGTGCCGGGCAGCGGCGCCAAATGGAGATCGGCGGCCTCGGCGCTGGCGGTGCGGTAAGGATCGACGACGACGAGCTTCGCGCCGCGCTCGCGCCTGGCGATCGCGACATGGGTCATCACATTGACCTGGGTCGAGACCGGGTTGCCGCCCCAGACCACGATCAGATCGGATTTCGCGATCTCGCGCCCGTCGACGCCGCGCCGCGCGCCGACCCCGGCAACCCAGCCGGTGCCGGTCAGCATGCTGCAGATCGTCAGGTCCTCGCGCGAATAGCGCATCGCATGGCGCAGCCGGTTGATGCCGTCGCGCTGCACCAGCCCCATCGTGCCGGAATAGTAATAGGGCCACACCGCTTCCGCGCCGTGGCGCTGCGCGGCGCGGCTCAGCCGCTCGGCGATCTCGTCGAGCGCGTCGTCCCACGAAATCGGGGAAAAGGCGGCACCGCCGACGCCCTTGTCGCCAATCCGGCGCAACGGCTGCGACAGCCGGTCGGGATGGTGCTGGCGCTCGGCATAGCGCGCGACCTTGGCGCAGACGACGCCGTGCGTATAGGTCTGGGAAGCGGCTCCGCGGATCCGCCCGATGCGGCTTCCGTCGATACGCTCGACCTCCAGCGCGCAAGCGCTCGGGCAGTCATGCGGGCAGACGCTGGGCAGGATGTCGAGTGGCAAGGGGATGCTCCACCGTTCTTTTCAACGGAGAATATAAGGGGCGACCCGCGCGGCGGCACCTGTTCCTGAATCCAGGATGCAATCTGGTCAACCGGCGCCGGAAGCGGCGAGCACGGCGGGATGCCCCCGCTGCCTGCGATCTGGGGCTTTCTTGCACCGGCGCTTCTCGTCCCGAACCGAGCAGCGTCGGCGATGCGCCGCCGAACTCGATGCTTTCGAGGCCGCATCGGGCAACGCTACCTGGCGATCTGCCGGACTTGGCGGCGGGCCTGGGAATGCGTGGCGCAGCTGTTCGCGTCCCCGCCGGCGATCCCAAATGATCTACGCCACGAACACCGTGGGCAGCGAGGTTTACGGCCGGGCCCTTGCCGTCGAACCGGTTTACGCGTCGCGCCGCACTGCGGGCAACCTGCCGGCAGCCGCACCCGGTCGCGATCGCCGCCGGCGGGGGAACCGGGCAGCCGGTTAGATGTGGCGGCCGCGCAATTCGTTGTTGGTATGGCGGTCGCCGGAAAGCCAGCGGGCGAGTTCACTGTGCGCGTCGGCGCGGCGGATCGCGTCGATCTCGGCCACGTCTTCGGGGTCTTGGGTGAATTCGACGATCAGCCCGTCGGGCGAGGCGACATAGATCGATTTGCAATAGCCGTGATTGGTCTCGCGATATTTTTCGCCGGCCGCTTCGAGGCGCTGCTTCAGCTCGTCATAGGTTTCGGGCTCGGCCTTGAAGGCGATGTGGTAATGGCGCCCGAGCTTGGCCGGCTTCTCGGCCTGGGTCAGCGCGTAGATTTCCGGGTCGGCGAACTGGAAGAAAGCGAGCGCGCCGCCGTCGGCCATGGCGAAAAAGGTGTGGCAGAACTCCACCTCGCGCTGCATCTCGGCGCTGTAGTTTTTTTCGCACCAGGTCGCGACCAACGGGATGCCGAGTAGATCCTCGAAAAACCGGCGGTTGACCTCGTGGTCCTTTACGACAAAAGCGTTGTGGTGCAGGCGCGACGGCAGCCGCGACAGCAAGTCTGTGGTCCGCGACGCGGGTGTCGCCTCGATCGTATCCATCTCAACCCTCCGCGGTTTGCCTGCGATCAGCGACAAAGATTACCACAAAACTTGCGTTGCATGCCCGGTTTGACGGCCGAGCGGGTGGCACCGGGCGCCGCTATGCGGCATGCTCGGCCCAAGGATCCATCGGCAGACAGGTGATTTTCGTGAAAATAAGCACAATGATCCGTTTCGGCGCTGGTACCGGGGCGCACGACCGGCTGCTGGGCCGCACCGCCGATTATGCCCGTCGCATCGAAGCCGCCGGGTTTCCGGGCATCTGGGTCGGGGATTCGATGGGCCGCGGCCGCCCCACCCTCGATCCGTTGGTGGAATTGGCGGTGCTCGCCGCGGCGACCGAGCGCGTCGAGCTCGGCATCGGGGTATTGCAGCTGTCGTTGCGCCATCCGGTCGAGCTGGCCCATCGCGTTCAGTCGGTTCAGGCGTTGTCGGCGGGCCGGCTGCGCCTTGGCGTCGGCAGCGGCTCGACGCGGGCGGATTTCGAACTGCTCGGCCTCGATTACGATCATCGCTTCCGGGCGATGAGAATTGCGCTGGAAACCATGCACAAGGTCTGGCGCGGCGAGCCGGTCAACGGCGGAACGCTGTCGATTTGGCCGGGCTGCGAAGGCGGCCCGCCGATCCTGATGGGCGCCTGGCGCAGCCCGCGCTGGATCACCTATGCCGCGAAGGAATGCCAGGGTTGGACGCCCTCCGGTCGCTTCAGCAGCTGGGACGATCTCGAAGCCGGCATGCGCATCTATCGCGAGGCCGGGGGCACCAATGCCGTGCTCGCCAATGTCGCGGTCGACCTCGCCAACCGGCCGGACTCGGCGGAACTCGCCGCGGCCACCGATGTGGCGCTGGTCTGCCCGCCGGACGAGGCGCGCCGGCGGCTGAAGCGGATGGAGCAGCTGGGCTTCGACGAGGTGCTGCTCGTGTCGCAACACGGCGAGTTCGAGGAGCTCGAACGGGCGCGCGACCTGCTCTGACCGGCCGCGCGCCGCGCTCGGCTTACATCCCCCGCATTGCTTGGTAGAGCGCCAGATACTGTCGCGCGGCCGCGTCCCAGGAAAAGTCGCGCGTCATCGCCCGCCGGATCATCCGCCGCCAGATCCCCGGCTCGCGCATCAGCCCCGAGGCGCGGCCGACCGCTGCGAGCAAGGCCGCCGGCGTCTCCTCGTCATAGGCGAAGCCGGTCGCGGTCGCGTCAGCAAGGGTCACCGCGGTCGCATCGACGACCGTGTCGGCGAGCCCGCCCACCCGGCGCACCAAGGGCAAGGCGCCGTAGCGTAGGGCGTAAAGCTGGGTCAGGCCGCAGGGCTCGAACCGCGAAGGCAGCAGCACGAGGTCGGCGCCGCCGAAAATCCGGTGGGCAAGCGCTTCGTCGTAACCAAGCTCGACCGCGACCCGGCCGCGATAAGCGCTCGCCGCCGCGGCAAAGCCCTGTTCGAGATCGCCGTCGCCCGAACCCAGCACGGCGAGCTGGCCGCCGCTTGCGACCAGTTCCGGCACGGTCGACAGCAACAGGTCGAGGCCCTTCTGCCAAGTGAGCCGGCTCACCACACCGCACAGCGGTGCGTCCTGGCGTTCGGCGAGCCCGAGGCGGCTTTGCAGCGCCCGCTTGGCCGCGCGCTTGCCGGCCTGGGCGTCTTCGACCCCGTAGGCCCGCGGCAGGTTCGGATCGTGGCGCGGATCCCAGATTGCCGGGTCGACCCCGTTTAGAATTCCGCTCAGGACCTGGCCGCGGCTGCGCAGCAGGCCCTCCAATCCCCAGCCGAAATCCGGGGTCTGAATCTCGCGCGCATAAGTCGGGCTGACCGTGGTCAGGCGATCCGAATAAAACAGCCCGGCCTTGAGAAACGACACCTGACCGTAAAACTCGACCCCGTCGATCGAGAAAAATTCGGACGGCAATGCCAACTCGGGAAATGCCGTCCCCGAAAACAATCCGCGGTACGCCAGATTGTGAACAGTGAAAACCGTGCTCACCGGATCGCCCGCCGGCGGTGATGCCGCAATGTAAGCCGGCGCCAGCCCGCCATGCCAGTCGTGGCAGTGCAGGATATCGGGCCGCCAATGGCGATCGGCGCCGCGCGCCAGTTCCGCCGCCGCCCAGCCGAAGAGCCCGAACCGCCGGTGGTTGTCGGGCCAATCATTGCCGTCGGGGCCGGCATAAGGGTTGCCGGGCCGGTCGTAAAAAGCCGGGTGATCGACGAGGTAGGCGAAGCGGTCGGTTCCGGGCAGCCCGCCGAGTGCGATCCGCACCCGCTCGGACGCAAACGGCGTCCGCAGTCGCGCGACATCGGTGAGATCGACAAACGCATCGAGAAACCCGGCGAAACCGGGCAACAGCAGCCGGGCGTCGACACCGAGCGCCGTCAGCGCCGGCGGCAGCGCCGCGGCCACATCGCCGAGCCCGCCCGACTTGACCCAAGGATAAAGTTCGGCGCTGACGTGCAGGATCCGCATTGCTGGCCGATATGCCATCGTTGGCGCGAGTCCCGCAAAACAATCCTGCGGCGCCGGGCCCGCGGGCGGTTCGGGAGTCGCAATGGTGCTCGGTCAGCCGACGGGCAACGGCGACGCCGCGGCAAATCGGACGCCGTCCGCGGTCCCGAGCGTCTCGAATTTCCCGTCTCTGATCACCCGCGATGGAGGGAGTCCGACCACGACCCTCGTGCCCCTGCCCTTTACGCTCTCGATAGTGAACGACCCGCCATGCCGCTCGGTCAGCCGCCGCGCCAGCGGCAACCCGAGGCCGGTGCCTTCGCGGCGGCGCGCGAGCCCGGCATCCACCTGACCGAAGGGCTCGATCGCGATGCCAATCTCAGCCGCGGTCATGCCCAAGCCGGTATCCCTGATTTCGAATTCGACGCCGCCATCGTTGGCGCTGTGCCCCGCCAGCATCACGCTCCCGCCCGGCTCGGTGAATTTGACCGCGTTGCCGAGCAGGTTCAGCAGAATCTGTTTCAGCCGGGTCCCGTCTGCGATGAGGGGCGGCAAACCGGCCTCGAACTCGGTAGCCAGCACGATCCCTGCCGTCGCGGCACCTTCGCTGACCAATGCCACGCAGCTGTCGGCGAGAGCGCGCGCATCGAGACCGCGTTCCTCGTTCAGTTCCAACTTGCCGGCGTCGATTTTGGCGAGGTCGAGGATCTCGTTGATGATGTCCAGCAGATGCGCACCGCTCTGGCGGATGTAGCCGACATATTCCCGCTGCCGGGGGTCGAGCGATCCGGCGGCGCCGGGTCGAGCATTTCCGAAAAACCGAGGATCGCGTTGAGCGGCGTGCGCAGTTCGTGACTCACATTGGCGAGAAACTGCGATTTGGCGAGGCTGGCGGCCTCGGCCTCCGCCTTGGCCTCGCGCAACCGGCTGTCGGCGCGGACTTCCTCGCTGATGTCGCGCGCGGTGCCGCGGTAGCCCGAAAATTTGCCGGCTGAATCGACGATCGGCCGGCCGCTGACCGACACCGTCTGCTCCGGCTGATCGCCGATTTTTCTGGCGTAGCGGAAATCGCGAAACGGCTCGTGACGCTCCAACAGCGCCCTGTGATCGACCCATTTGACCGTGTCGCGGTCGCTGTCCGAGGCGAGTTCCCAGCGGGTGCGGCCGAGTTGCCTGCTCGGATCCTGGCCGAACGTGATCATATGATCGGAGAAATAGCAAAAGCGATGGTCGCGGTCGCTTTCCCAATACCAATCCGAACCGCTTTCGGCTCTGGTGAGCTTCCGGGCGTCCCCCGAAGTTCCAAGAGACCCCATAAGTTACTGAATTGTACGCAGAGACGGGCTCTCATCGTCTCAGACGGTCCCCACTGGTCCCCAAAAACGTATGGGATTGATGTATGGTACGGATTAGTGTAGCTGAAAGGCTCCAGCCAGAGGAAAGATCCTTTGCCCGGCATTCATAAGCTCAGCGCTCGCCGCGTCGAGACGGCCAAGCACGACCCCAAGCACAAGGGAGCGACCTATGTGCCCGATGGGGGCTCATTGTATCTGCGGATCACGCGATCGGGCAGCCGCGCCTGGGTGTTCCGCTACCGCGAGCGCGGCGGGAAGCGCACCCTCCGGGAGTTGGGGCTTGGTGCCTTCCCTGTGGTCAGCCTGGCCGAGGCGAGAGCCGCGGCTGATGCCCTTCGGAAGCAGCACAAAACCGGGCAGGACCCGCTGGCAGAGCGCCGCGCAGCGACCCAGCGGCGCCGCAGCATCCCCACCTTCGCGGAGCGCACCGAAGAGTACATTAAGTGGAGGAAGGGGCTACCGGCGACAGCTCGAAGCCCAAAGAAACTCGCCGGCTCGTCCCTGAAGGAGTGGGAGACGACGCTACGGCTGCACGTCCTACCCACCCTCGGCCCCCTGCCGATTGACCAAATCGACGGCGATGACGTGGCCGAGGCGTTCGGCGAGGTCTGGCACAGGAATGCGTCCGCCGGGCGCATCCTGAACCGGGTTGAGCAGATTTTCGAGCGCGCAGTGGCACGCGAGTTGCGCCCTGACAACCCGGCCCGATGGGCTCTTCAAAAGCACATTCTCGGCCCGGCGGGCGAGGGCGGGGAAGGGCATGCGTCTCTGCCCTGGCGCCAGGTTCCCGAGTTCATCGCAAGGCTCCGAGCTGACGGCAGCCCCGCAGCTCGCGCGGTGGAGTTCACAATCCTCACAGCCGCCCGTGCTGGCGAGGTCATCGGCAGTCGGGATCGTGGGAAGTCGGCGCTCACATGGCAGGAAATTGACCCCTCGGCGAGGCTTTGGACGATCCCCGCGGCCCGAATGAAGGCCAGGGCGCAGCATGTCGTCCCGCTCTCGGGGCGTGCGCTGGAGCTGCTCGACAAGCCACGGGAGCCGGGAGCCGAGGTCTTCACCTTCCCCACCCACTACGACCGCGTCCTCGCGGATCAGCTCGTGCGCATGGGGGTGACGGTGCCGCGACACGGGGCGGACGGTGCCGAGGAGAGCGTGCCGATCACCCTGCACGGCTTCCGTGCGTCGTTCCGCTCCTGGGCCGAGGAGAACGGCTACGGCAGTGACCCGAGGTTGATCGAATTTGCCTTGGCTCACAAGCTCCCCGAGCGCGTCGAGGCGTCCTATATCCGCGTGACCCGCGTTGAAGAGCGACGCGCGGTCATGGAGCACTGGGCAAAGTTCGCGAGCGGTGAGGAGCCCGACACAGACAATGTAGTCCCGCTCTCCCGCGCCGCTAGCTAAGTCCTGGCGCAGTTGCTGCGCCCAGGGTGCTTGTAGCCCCGGCGGACGTAATCGCAGGGGCGCTGCGCAGCCACGCATCCCGCCCACTGCGCAGAGAGGTTGGGGTCTGACTTTGCGACCGCCTCGGACGCCGCAGGCACGAGCGCGCGCTCAGCCGGCGGCACTGCCTCAGCGAGGTCGAAGTAGGCCGGGCCGGGCTGCTGCGCTGCGCGCATCGGCTGGTGCCCAAACGCCGCGGCTGCGAGGATCAGCCCTGGGGCGGCGCGCTGTGCATCCCATCGGAAGTTCTGCCAGCGGGCCTGCCGCTCCTCCGCGCAGAGCCGCGCATCGAGCTGCGGGAAGGCAGACTGCGGGAAACGGCGACGGTAGAGTGCGCGTGCGCCGGCCCGGTAGAGCCGGCGGAAGAGCCAGCCGGCGGCGCAAAGGGCGAGCAGTGCTGCGGCGCCGATCGGGGTGCCTCCGACAAGCACAATCCCGAGGCTGATCGTCGCGGCCATGGCGAGGGATAGCAGGTTCAGGGTTCGGGTCATCGGGGAACTCCGGGGCAGGCTCGCGGCCTGCGGCGGGCGCGCAGCGCGGCGGCTCTGAGGGTTAGGGGATGATTAGGTGGTGAGCCGGGGCGGTCTACACCTTCTCGCTGAACCTGAACTCGCATCCGGCCGGGGGCAACTCCCAGCCGCTCAGCTTCCCCAGGAAATCGAGGAAGGCGATGGTGACGGCAGAGCCGCCATGATGCTCAATCGCGGCGAGAAGCTCAGGGTTGGCTGCGTTGAAGAACTGACCGACTTCGCGGCACTCGGCGCGGGTGAAGGGGATGGTAGTCTGCATCCCTGCTGTGCGGCACTGCGTCCCT
>DATMKU010000351.1:0-3324 GCA_035570935.1 Allostellaceae bacterium | reverse complement strand
TCGGCGACTGGCGTCATTTTCTATGGAGTGCCGAGGGCTGGATTTCGTGCGTTGGATGAGCGTACCTCATTCTGCGTTTTTGACGATGGGCGAGCGCTGGCACTGCGATTTGCACCGGTTATGGGCGCACCAAGCCGATCGCAAATCCCCTCGGCTGTCGAGTTACAGTACGCACCGTTACCGTGTCCGCCGGATGAACGTCAAGCCTTGTTCGCGGCGTGAACACAACTCCCGCCGGCGCCGTGGTTGAACAGCCCAAACCTTGTGCCGGACCGCGGGCCGGCGCCGACCCGCGGTCTTCACGATGATCTGCGTCACTTTGTCGGTTCTTCTGCTAAACTCGCGGTTGGGAGCGGCGCCGAATCGACCATTGGGGGAAGCGACTTGCGGATCTGGGATCTGCGGCGCGGCGACGATGACGACGACCGGACGAGCCCGCATGGCCGGGGCTTGCGCAGCCTCGTGTTTTCGGCCGCGCTGGAATTCAACTACCTCAAGGCGCCGATCGGCTTTTTAGCGCTATTCGTAGTTCCGGCTCTGTTGATCGGAATAGCCCCGTCGATCGCTGTCGCCTATGGCCGCCTGATCCTCCACGCACCGACCTTTACCGGCGGCAGCCCGATCGTCACGCCGGTCGTTTTTTTGATCTTGGCGGCGATCGCGTTTTGGCTCGGCCGCCCATTCTTTGCCGTGGCTTGGAATAATTTCTGGCATCTCCACTACAGCCTCGTGCTGCCGATCTTTGTCGCGGTGCGCGAGCTTTTGCGCGCCGCGGCGGAGAAATTACGCGGGCGGTCGATGACCGCCGAACAGCTCGATCGCGGCCGGCGGGTGTGCGCGGTGATCGCGGCCGTGGTGTTCGCCGGCGGCGGGCTGGTTCTCGCCGCCGTCGTCGAAGTGTCATGGAGCATTCAACTTGTCGACCTCGTCCATCTTCGATGGCACTCACTGGCAGCGGCAGCGCTCGGCAACGCCGCCGTGATCCTCGGCCTCTCCGCGGCGATCGAAAGCCTCTATTGGATCTGGCGCGAACTTTCGCTAAAGGGCGCGGTGCTCGACTGGGTGGCCACCCCGTCGACCGCCGAAGCGCTGGTGGTGAGAGTCGCGCATCTATCCGACCTCCATATCGTCGGCGAGCGTTACGGGTATCGGATGGAGGCCGGGACCAACGGTCCGCGCGGCAACCGGCCGCTTCGCGTCGCCCTGCGCAAGCTCGACGCCATCGACGAAACGGCGCCGCTTGATCGCGTCTTGCTGACCGGCGACATCACCGATGCCGGCACCCGCGCCGAATGGGCGGCGTTTATCGACCTGTTGCGCTATTGCCCGGAATTGCGCCGGCGGCTCTCCCTGGTCCCGGGCAATCACGACGTCAACATCATCGATCGCGCCAACCCAGCGCGCCTCGACCTGCCGTGGAGCGCCGGCCAGTCGCTGCGCAAGCTGCGCGTCGTCCTCGCTCTCGACGCGTTGGCGGGTGATCGCGCACATGTCGTCCACCGGGCGTCGGGCGGCATCGGGCCGCCGCTCGAGGACTATTTGCGAGAGGGGCGTCGCGCCGAGCTGCTGCGCGAGTTGGCCGGTCGCGGTACGATGCGCGGACGCCGCGAGATGACCAAGGTGTGGGAGGAGATCTTTCCGTTGGTGGAACCTCCGGGGCCGGACGATTCCTATGGGGTGATCCTGCTCAATTCGAATGCGCGAAGCCATTTCGCGCTGACCAACGCGGTCGGCGTCGTCGGCCCGTCGCAATTGAAGGCGCTGCGGCTGATTTTGCAAAACACCCGGCATCCCTGGCTTGTCCTGTTGCATCACCAGGTTGTCGAATACCCCTTGGCCTCGGTCAGCCTGCGCGAGCGCATCGGTCTGGCGCTGATCAACGCGCCCGATCTGGTAGCGGTTCTCGCACCGCATTCGCGGCGGGTCATCGTGCTCCACGGGCATCGCCACCGGGACTGGATCGGCGTTTGCGGCAATCTCGTCCTGTGCTCGGCCCCGTCGGCGTCGCTCGGCGCCGACGGCGTCGACAAGTATCGCGGCAGCTTTCACATTCATCAGCTGGCGGTCGCGGCCGAACGCCTTCAGCTGATCGCCACCGAACGCGTGCGGGTTTCGTAAAGAACCGCCGTTTGAACTCGCGTTTGGCAATCGTCCAGGGAGGAGAGAATGCTTACCGCCGGCAGTTTCAGCTTTGGTAATTTCCTGCTCGACGTCTTCGCCGTCTTTGTATTCGTACTCTGGTTCTGGCTGCTGATCACGGTGATCAGCGACCTGTTCCGGCGGCATGACATTTCCGGCTTTGGCAAAGCGATTTGGGTGATCGCACTGGTCGTATTCCCCTATTTAGGGGTGTTCATATACTTGATCTCGCAAAGCCGCGGGATGGCCGAGCGCAACGCCCAGCGAGCGCAGCAAGCCCGCGACGAATTGCGCCAGGTCGTCGGCTTCAGTGCTGCCGACGAGATCGAGAAGCTCGAACGACTGAAGAACGCCGGCACCATTTCCAACGATGAATACACCCGGTTGCGGGCCAGGGTCATGCAATAGCGGCGCCGTGCGTCGGCGATCGGGCTCAGGCCGGTCGAACACGCCGCAGGCGGCGCAGTTGCGGCGCCTCGCGGATCAGCGACCACAGCGAGAGCGCGACGCTGCTGTTAAACAGCAATGCGACCGCAGCCCCGAAATTGGTCGCCGCGAGCGCTCTGAGGGCGTCGGACGCGGCGACGCCGGCGTGCATCAGCATGCTGGCGTTGCGATAGCAGGCCATCATGCAGGCATGGCAGGGCTCGCGCTGGTCTGGGATGTGGTCGAGGTCGAAGACCGAGCCCAACGGCTCGTGCCAGCCTCGCAGCGCCAGATATCGAGGTTCCAGTCGAGATAGAAGTATTTATGGCCGCCGATGCAGGGGGTCGATTGCCGCTCGCCGCGGACATAGCGCGCGACCTCGGTGAGCGACGCCGTCGGGTTGAACACCGGGAAGTGCTTTTTGAGCCGGCGGATCGCGGCGAGCGCCTCGAGCAGCTCGTCCCGCTCGAGATCGACCAGGGGTGATTTCGCGCCATAGACAAGCGAGGTCGAGCCAAACGGCTCGCGCCGCGGATACGAAAAGCCGACCGCGTCGAAGCCGAGGCGGCGCAACGTCGCCGGCAGTTCGTCGTAACCGACGAGGCGGCTGACCATGACGGAGGCGGAAACCCGCAGGCCGCAGGCGTGGGCGCGGGCAATACCCTCGGCCATGCGCGCGCGGAGACCGGGCAAACCCCGGTTGCGCTCGTGCTCGGCGAGATCGGCGCTGTCGAGCGAAACGATCAGCCGGTCGAGGCC
>DATMKU010000350.1:0-4040 GCA_035570935.1 Allostellaceae bacterium | reverse complement strand
CTGGGTCGCCGTCGGCTCGATCAAATGGCCGGCCGCGTTGTTCACCGGCGACACTTTTAGGGCGAGGCGAACCCGCGGCCTTCAGCCGCCAGCCGCTGAAGCAATGGCGCGGGCCGTAGGGTCTCGTCGCCCGACCGCTCGACGTAATATGCCAGCCGGTCGCGGACATGCGCGAGCCCGAGCCGGTCGGCATAATACATCGGGCCGCCACGCCAAACCGGCCACCCATAGCCGTACACCCAGATCACGTCGATGTCGCCGGGTCGCGCGGCGATGCCCTCTTCGAGGATGCGCGCGCCTTCGTTGATCATCGGAAAGACGGTGCGCTCGACGATCTCCTCCGGCTCGATCTTTCTGCGGGCGATACCGAGCCGGGACGAGGCGTCGCAAATGATCCGCTCGACCTCGGGATCGGGGATCGGCGCGCGCGAGCCCGGCTCGTAGCGGAAATAGCCCTTGCCGGTCTTCTGCCCGAAATGCCCGCCCTCGCACAGCCCGTCCTCGATCGCCGCATGCTCGCCGCGCGATTTGCGGATCAGCCAGCCGACGTCGAGCCCAGCCAAATCCATCATCGCGAACGGCCCCATCGGCAACCCGAACTCGACGAGCGCCGCCTCGACCTCTTGCGGCAACGCCCCCTCGAGCAACAATCTTTCGGCCTCGGCCGAGCGTCGGGCCAGCATCCGGTTGCCGACAAAACCATAGCACACCCCGACCACCGCCGGCACCTTGCCGAGGCGGCGGGCGAGCGCCAGCGCGGTGACGACCGCGTCTGGGGCGCTGGCCGCACCGCGGACGATCTCCAGCAGCCGCATGATATTGGCCGGGCTGAAAAAGTGCGTGCCGACGACGTCTTGCGGCCGGGTCGTGGCGCGGGCGATCTCGTCGACGTCGAGGGTCGAGGTGTTGGTGGCGAGCAAGGCCCCCGGCTTGGCAATCCGGTCGAGATCGGCGAACACCCGCTTTTTGAGTTCCATCTCCTCGAACACGGCCTCGATCACGACATCGGCTTCTGCAGCCGCATCGATTCCGACCACGCCGCGGATCAGGCCCATTCGCCGATCCACATCCTCCGCGGAGAGCCCGCCGCGCGCCATTGTGGCCCGGTAATTGGCGGCGATGCGGTCGCGGCCTTTCTGCAGCAGGTCCTGGCCGCTCTCGATCAATGCGACAGAGATGCCGGCATTGGCGAAGCACATGGCGATGCCGCCGCCCATCGTGCCGGCGCCGACGACCGCGGCGCGGCCGATCGGGCGCGGCTCGATGCTCGCGGGCATGTTCGGCACCCTTGCCGCCTCGCGCTCGGCGAAAAATACATGGCGCTGCGCTTTCGACTGGTCGCCGGCGACAAGTTTTTGGAACAACTCGCTTTCGCGCCGCAAGCCTTCGTCGAACGGCAAGGTGAAGGCGTTGCGCACCGCTTCGACGCAAGCCGCCGGCGCCTCGCGGCCGCGGAGCCGGCGGGTCAGCGCCGTGGCGGTCTCGTCAAAGTTTTTGGGATCGGCGCGCGTTGCCGCGAGTTTGTCGTCGCGGTCGCGCGCCTTTTGCAATGGGCGTCCCTCGGAAACGACGCGGCGGGCGAAGGCGGTAGCCGCGGCCATCAAGTCACCCTCGACGATTTCATCGACGACGCCGTCAGCGGCGGCCTCGGCGGCGCCGATCGGGTCGCCGGTAACAATCATCCGCAATGCCTTTTCGGGGCCGACGAGGCGCGGCAGGCGCTGCGTGCCGCCGGCGCCGGGCAAGAGGCCGAGCTTGACCTCGGGGAGGCCGACCCGCGCCGTTGCAACGGCGACGCGGAAATGACAGGCGAGCGCCACCTCGAACCCGCCCCCGAGAGCGGTGCCGTGCAATGCCGCGACGACCGGTTTCAGCATCGTCTCGATCTGGGCGATGACCTCGCCTAGGCCGGGGGCTTGCGCCGGCTTGCCGAATTCGGTGATGTCGGCGCCGGCGAAAAAGGTGCGCCCGGCGCAGGCAATCACGACCGCCTCGACGGCAGCGTCTTCGCGCGCCTGGCGCAGGGCCTTGGCCAGCCCCGAGCGGACCTCGTGCTTTAGCGCGTTGACCGGCGGGTTGTCGACGGTGACGACCGCGACAGTGCCATCGCGGCGCAGATCGACGCTGGCGTTGATATTGCCCATGCCGGCTCCACCCTTGCCTTGGCGAAGAGATTACCCGCAACCGCGCCGCCGATGAAGGGGCGCAGTGAACCCGGCCGCTAAGCCCCGGATTTGGCCGAGAACGCACGGATCAGTTGCGCGACGGTTGCCCGGGGATCATCGGCCCGCATGACCTCGCCCATGACCGCGATCCCGCCGGCCCCGGCGGCGCGACACAGTGCTGCCTTGTCCGGGGTGACGCCACCCAAGGCCAGCACCGGCCCCGGCGCCGCCATGACCATCCGGGCCAAGCCGTCGAGACCGAGCGCCGGGCCGTAGCCGGGCTTGCTCGCGGTCGGAAAGACCGGGCTGACGGTCACATAGTCGGCCCCGGCGCGCAGTGCCGCGGCGGCGTCGCGGGCGGAGTGCGCCGAAACACCGATCAACGCGCTGGGCAATCGCTTCCGCGCCGCACGCGGATCGCCGCCGCCCGGCAGGTGCACGCCGTCCGCGCCCGTCTTGACCACCGCGCCGACATCCTCATGCGCGGTTACGACCGCCCCGAACCGATGTGCGAGTTCAACCAACGCCATGAGCAGAGCGCGCCGCTCGCCCGCCGGCAGATCCTTCTCGCGCAGGCTGAACCAACGGCCGCCGCCGGCAAATGCAGCCTCCGCCACATCGATCAGCGGCCGGCGCGCCTGGCTGCGATCGGAGATCACCAGAACAGGCGGATCGGGCAAGCGCACTATCGCCTCCGCGATGAATGCGGCGGTCCGAGCAGCAGATCGGCCGAAACCGTGAGCCGGATCACCGCTTCGCCGGGCTGCGCCACCGGGGCCGCCATCGCCATCGCGGCAAAGCGCGGCATCGGGCCGGATCCGGTCTCGGCATTGCCGACGCGCAGGTCGCGATAGCCCAGCACAGTCAGATGCACGCGGTCGGCGATCGACGACGCGCGCAGGGCGAGCCCGGCCAGCGCTTCGGCGGTCAAATCCTCCTCGGCGCCGCGCACGGTCTCGGGCGAGACCTCGTACGACATCGACGACATCAACAAGCCGTCGGATTGCAGGGTCCCGGCGAGCTTCAACAGCGCATCCGCGGCCTTTCCGGTCAGGATCAGGGACTGGCTCGCCCGCCAGCGCGCCGGGGCATTTTGCGGCTGCTCCTCGTCGACCGCGTAGCTCCCGGTCTCGACCGCGATTCCCTGCACCTGATGCGCGCGGTCGAGCGCCGCCGCCATCCGGGGGTTGACCGCCGCCTGCAAGGCGAGCGGATCGGCGCCCGTCTCCTCGGCTCTGAGCTCGACCCGCAGCAGATCGCGCACGACCTTGCGCTCGGCGGTCTGGCTTAAATGGAGCACGGTCGGCGGCCCGCTCGCCTGCGCCATCGCCGGGATCGGCGCGCTGACGAGAAGGAGGAGCGGCAACATCCGCAGCCACGCCCGCGTCCCCGTCCACCCGTTGCGGGCGGGCTGAAGGCGGGGCCGGTGCCGAGGGTGTCGGGGACTGAATGGCGGCAAGCGAGGAAAACTCCGGTGGATTGTCAGTCAACGGCGGTCAGTTCGCGCACCGGCCGGCACTTGCGTCGCCGGATGCCGACCGCCGCTACCCGCACGATCCGCGCCTTCGCGGTGCTGCGGTCGCGGGGCTTCTCCGTCGCTTTCCTGCGGCAGAAGCGGTTCCCACGCCGGCGTCAGGTCGGCGAGCCGGATCGGCGCGCCGATCTCGTCATACAGCATCCGCGCCTCGGTTGCGGGGCCGCGTCGCGAGCCCAGCGCCACGATCCGCACCGTGTGCCGGTAGGCGCCCTGCGGTGCGGCGATCGCATCGCCGATCCGCACCATGTGGTTGGGCTTGCGGACCACGACCCCGTTCAGAGTCACCGCCTCCGCCGCGCATAACCGGCCGGCAAGAGACCGGCTCTTGACCAGGCGGG